>NZ_JANION010000095.1:0-20494 GCF_024610815.1 Mixta sp. | reverse complement strand
GTCCCGCATTACGCGTGGTTAAATAAAAAAACGGGCCTGATGGCCCGTTTTTTATTGAGCGGAAAAGGAAGCAAGCCGATAGCGCTTATTTCGGCATGATGTTATTCCAGAGAACGACGCTTTCTCTGCCGCAGAGCGATGGCGTCAGGCTCGCATATCTCATAAAAAAGCCCGCATCAAAAGATACGGGCTTTTCACGGACAGCGCATGCCGTCATGCCAGAAAAAGGAAAGCAGCGCGAGGTAAATCACCGCGCTGCTCAACCAGCGTGCTGGTCGTGATTACACTTCCAGGTAGTTCATAATCCCTTCAGCCGCTTTGCGACCTTCAGCAATGGCTGTCACCACCAGATCGGAGCCGCGGACGGCATCGCCGCCGGCAAAGATTTTCGGGTTGCTGGTCTGGAACGCATTATCATGACCCTCCGGCGCGATAATACGACCCTGAGCATCCAGCTCGACGCTGAATGGCGTCAGCCACTCCATCTTATGCGGACGGAAACCAAAGGCGATAATCACCGCATCGGCCGGCAAAATATGTTCGGAGCCCGGAACGATTTCGGCGCGACGACGGCCATGCGCGTCCGGCTGGCCCATCTCCGTGCGGGCGACCCTGACGCCGCAGACGCGACCGGATCCATTAATTTCAATCCCCAGCGGCTGTAAATTAAACTGGAACTCCACGCCTTCTTCGCGCGCGTTTTTCACTTCGCGACGCGAGCCTGGCATGTTCTCTTCGTCACGACGATAGGCGCAGGTAACATGCGTCGCGCCCTGACGAATCGAGGTGCGCACGCAGTCCATCGCCGTATCGCCGCCGCCAAGCACCACCACGCGTTTGCCCTGCATATCGATCCAGGGCTGATCCGCCAGCTGATCGAAACCCATAATCTGACGCGTATTGGCGATCAGGAAAGGCAGCGCGTCATGGACGCCCGGCGCATCTTCATTTTCAAGGCCGCCGCGCATGGACTGATAGGTGCCGACGCCCAGGAAGACCGCGTCAAACTCATTAATCAAATCGCTGAGCTGGACATCGCGGCCGACTTCGGTATTCAGCTGGAACTCAATGCCCATCTCGGTGAACATCGTGCGTCGACGCGTCATTACCTCTTTTTCCAGCTTGAACGCCGGAATGCCGAAGGTAAGCAGCCCGCCGATTTCCGGGTGGCGATCGTAAACCACCGCTTTGACGCCGTTGCGGGTCAGCACGTCGGCGCAGGCGAGGCCAGCCGGGCCTGCACCGATAATCGCCACGCGTTTACCGGTAGGCTTGACGTGCGACAGGTCGGGACGCCAGCCCATTTCCATCGCTTTATCGTTGATATAGCGCTCGATATTGCCGATGGTCACCGCGCCAAACTCATCGTTCAGCGTACAGGAGCCTTCGCACAGGCGATCCTGCGGACAAACGCGACCGCACACTTCCGGCAGGCTGTTGGTCTGATGCGAAAGCTCGGCCGCCTCGATAATGCGACCTTCATTCGCCAGCTTCAACCAGTTGGGAATGTAGTTGTGTACCGGGCACTTCCATTCGCAGTAGGGGTTGCCGCATGACAAACAGCGATCCGCCTGGGCTTTCGCCTGGCTTTCCGAAAAGGGTTCATAGATCTCTACAAACTCGATTTTGCGGATTTTCAGCGGCTTTTTCGGCGGATCAACGCGCTGCAAGTCGATAAACTGATATACGTTTTGACTCATTGTGACCTCTTACTGCGCCTGCACCCGCAGCTCAGCTGCGGAACGACTACGGTGCCCCAACAATGCTTTAACATCACTGGACTTCGGTTTTACCAACGCAAACTTCGACGACCAGACAGGCCAGTTAGCCAAGATCTCTTCGCCGCGCGACGAGCCGGTATGCTGAACATGTTCAGTGATCAGGCCGCGCAGATGCTCTTCGTGAATCGCCAGATCGTCTACGCTCAGCACTTCCACCAGTTCCGGGTTGACGCGTTTGCGGAACTCGCCATCCTCATCCAGCACGTAGGCGAAGCCGCCGGTCATGCCTGCGCCAAAGTTGACGCCGGTTTTGCCCAGCACGCAAACAATGCCGCCGGTCATATACTCGCAGCCGTTATCGCCGATGCCTTCAACCACGGTGATGGCGCCGGAGTTACGCACCGCGAAGCGTTCACCCGCGCGGCCCGCGGCGAACAGTTTGCCGCCGGTGGCGCCATACAGGCAGGTGTTGCCGGCAATGGTGGCCTCGTGGCTGCGGAAAGCGGAGCCGACCGGTGGACGAATGGCCAGCAGACCGCCCGCCATGCCTTTGCCTACATAGTCGTTGGCGTCGCCGGTCAGCGTCTGCTCAACCCCGCCTGCATTCCATACGCCGAAGCTCTGCCCGGCGGTGCCGCTATAGTGAATCCGAATCGGATCGGAGGCCAGCCCCTGATCGCCATGGATCGCGGCGATCGCGCCGGAAAGCGTCGCGCCGACGGAACGATCGGTATTGCGGATATCGAACCAGAATGTCTTGCTCTGTTTCGCCTCCACATACGGCATCGCCTGTTGCAGCAGCGCCTTGTTCAGGTCGCCGTTATCAAACGGCGGGTTACTGCTTTCGGTGCAGTAAACGGCCTTGCCGGGCATCGGCGTCGCCGTCGCCAGCAGCGAGGAGAGATCCAGATTCTGCTGCTTCGCGGTAAAGCCATCCAGCACCTTCAGCAGATCGGTACGGCCAATCAGATCCACCAGCCGCTTCACGCCCAGCTCCGCCATGAGTTCACGCGTTTCCTGCGCGATAAACTGGAAGTAGTTGGTCACGCGGTAAGGCAGACCGTGGTAGTGGTTTTTACGCAGCTTCTCGTCCTGGGTTGCTACGCCGGTCGCACAGTTGTTGAGATGGCAAATGCGGAGATATTTACAGCCCAGCGCCACCATCGGACCGGTGCCGAAGCCGAAGCTTTCTGCGCCGAGAATCGCCGCTTTAATAATATCGCGTCCGGTTTTCAGACCGCCGTCGACCTGCAGGCGAATCTTATGACGCAGGCCGTTGGCCACCAGCGCCTGCTGGGTTTCCACCAGGCCCAGCTCCCACGGACAGCCGGCATATTTTACCGAGCTGAGCGGGCTGGCGCCGGTGCCGCCGTCGTAGCCGGCGATGGTAATCAGGTCGGCATAGGCTTTGGCTACGCCGGTTGCGATGGTGCCTACGCCCGGCTCTGATACCAGCTTCACGGAGATCATCGCCTTCGGGTTGACCTGCTTCAGGTCGAAAATCAGCTGCGCCAGATCTTCGATAGAGTAAATATCGTGATGCGGCGGCGGCGAAATCAGGGTGACGCCCGGCACGGAATAGCGCAGCTTCGCGATATAAGGCGTCACCTTATCGCCCGGCAGCTGACCGCCTTCTCCTGGTTTCGCGCCCTGCGCCACTTTAATCTGAATAACGTCGGCGTTGACCAGATAAGCTGGCGTCACGCCAAAGCGGCCAGAGGCGACCTGCTTGATGCGCGACACTTTATTGGTGCCGTAACGTGCGGGATCTTCGCCGCCTTCGCCGGAGTTAGAATATCCGCCCAGGCTGTTCATCGCTTCCGCCAGAGACTCATGCGCTTCCGGGCTGAGCGCGCCGATAGACATCGCGGCGGTATCAAAACGCTTATAAAGTTCAGTCGCGGGCTCGACCTCATCCAGACTGACTGGCTGCGTACCAGGCTGAATCTCCAGCAGATCGCGCAGCGTGGCGACTGGACGTTCGTTAACCGCGCGGGCGTAGAGCTGATAGTCGCTATACTCGCCGCTCTGCACCGCTTTTTGCAGCGTCGCCACCACGTCCGGGTTGTAGGCGTGGTACTCGCCGCCGTGAACATATTTCAGCAGCCCGCCCTGATCCAACGGTTTGCGCTGCAGCCAGGCGCGTTTCGCCAGGTTAATCAGATCCTGTTGGAAATCGGCGAAGTTCGAGCCGTTGATGCGGCTGACCACGCCCTGGAAGCAGAGCGTAGAAACATCTTTATGCAGGCCGACCGCTTCGAACAATTTGGAGCAGCGATAAGAGGCGATAGTCGAAATGCCCATTTTGGACATGATCTTATATAGCCCCTTGTTGATGCCGTTACGGTAGTTCAGCATCAACGCGCGGTAATCTTTTTCAATTACGCCGCTGTCCGCCATTTTCGCCAGCGATTCATAGGCGAGGTAAGGATAGATAGCGGTCGCGCCGAAGCCCAGCAGCACGGCGAAATGGTGCGGATCGCGGGCGCTGGCGGTTTCGACGATAATATTGGCGTCGCAGCGCAGGTTTTTCTCCACCAGGCGCGTCTGAATCGCGCCCACCGCCATTGGCGCAGGCACCGGCAGACGTTGTTCGCTGATGGCGCGGTCGGACAGCACCAGCAGCACCGTGCCATTGCGCACCATGCTCTCCGCTTTATCACACAGCGCATGAATAGTCGCTTCCAGCGTTTGCTCCGCCGGGTTGAAGGTACAGTCCAGCGTATCGGCGCGATAATATTCGCCTTCCAGCGTCGTCAACTGACGGAAGTCGGAGAAAAGCAAAATAGGCGATTTAAAAGAGACGCGGTGCGCCTGGCCTTCCGCTTCGCAGAAAACATTCATTTCGCGGCCGATGCTGGTGGCCAGCGACATCACGTGATTCTCGCGCAGCGGATCAATCGGCGGGTTAGTCACCTGAGCGAACTGCTGACGGAAATAGTCATAAATGAGGCGCGGGCGGCTGGAGAGAACCGCAAACGGCGTATCATCGCCCATTGACCCCACCGCTTCCTGACCATTTTCACCCAGCACGCGGATAATCTGATCCAGCTCTTCGCTGCTGTAGCCGAACTGCTTCTGGTAAGTCGCCAGCGTCACGTCATCCAGTTCGCGGCTGCCAACCTGATCGTCAGGCAGATCCTCGAACGGCACCAGACGCTTAACGTTCTTCTCCATCCAGGCTTGATAAGGATGGCGGCTTTTCAGATCGTTGTCCGTTTCCGCGGAATGCAGAATGCGGCCTGAGCGCGTATCGATCACCATCAGCTCGCCTGGCCCGACGCGGCCTTTTTCCAGCACCTCATCCGGCTGATAGTCCCAGATGCCGACTTCAGAAGCGCAGGTGATCAGCTTGTCCTTGGTGATCACATAGCGCGCCGGACGCAGGCCGTTGCGGTCAAGGTTACAGGCGGCGTAGCGTCCGTCGGACATCACGATGCCCGCTGGGCCGTCCCACGGCTCCATATGCATTGAGTTAAAGTCGAAGAACGCGCGTAGCTCAGGCCCCATATCCGGATTGTTCTGCCAGGCCGGCGGCACCAGCAGGCGCATTGCGCGGATAAGGTCCATGCCGCCGCTCAGGAACAGCTCCAGCATGTTATCCATTGAGCTGGAATCGGAGCCGGTTTCATTAACGAACGGCGCGGCGTCCTGCAGATCGGGGATCAGCGGCGTCTGGAATTTATAGGCGCGCGCGCGGGCCCACTGACGGTTGCCGGCGATGGTGTTGATCTCGCCGTTGTGCGCCATATAACGGAAGGGCTGAGCCAGCGGCCAGCGCGGCACGGTATTGGTGGAAAAGCGCTGGTGGAACAGGCAGATCGCCGATTCCATACGCAGATCCGCCAGATCGAGATAAAAGCGCGGCAGATCGGCCGGCATGCACAGGCCTTTATAGATATTGACCTGATTAGAGAAACTGCAGACATAGAACTCTTTGTCGCCCAGCGCTTCGATACGCTTTTCAATACGGCGACGCGCCATATAAAGGCGGCGCTCCATATCCCGGGGACGCCAGCCGGCTGGCGCATTAATAAAGATCTGTTCAATGCGGGGCAGAGAGGAGAGGGCGACTTCACCCAGTACTTCCTGATTGGTCGGCACATCGCGCCAGCCAACGATTGATAAGGTTTCGCGCAGCACCTCTTCCTCGACGATGCGGCGGCTGGCGCGCGCCAGTTCTTCGTCCTGATTCAGGAACAGCATGCCGACAGCATAGTTCTTCGCCAGGCGCCAACCCTGTTCTTCGGCGACAACGCGGAAGAAACGGTCAGGTTTCTGCAGCAGCAGGCCGCAGCCGTCGCCGGTTTTGCCGTCGGCCAGAATGGCGCCGCGGTGCTGCATACGAGCCAAAGCATGAATCGCAGTGCGCACTACTTTATGGCTGGGTTCGCCTTCAATATGAGCGATCAGGCCGAAACCACAGTTATCCTTTTCAAGGGATTTATCGTACAACATTTCAGTGAACCTCCCCAGGCTCTGCGGATCCCCGGCGCCGACGGCAGGCGTAGAAAGGGCAGGCGGCAGGTTGGCGTCTCATACGCGTACCGGTCGCATGGCTCCCATTCATAGCCTCAGGCATCGGTGTCACAAGTATTGCGGACTTGCTTCAGAGGGAATCTCAATTACTGCATAAATATGATGAGTGGAACACTCATCCGAAAAGCTTCCAGCGGATTTCCAACTTATCGGGAAAGCGTAAAGAGGTCAAATACGCTTCTTACTTATGCTTTTTAGGTGTTTTTATATTTAACTTTTTGTTTTTTAAATAAATAAGGGATTATTTTGTCTTGCGTACGGGGCCGGGGGTAAGGTGAAGAATGTGAGCTGTCTCACTATGGGGCGGCGATCAAATCTCTGCACCATGCTAGTGCTGACGTGTATCTCAGGATTATCTGCTGGTAAATAGCGAATGAATATAGAATGCATCTGTTTTTCTTATAATGCATTTTTTAAGGTTAAGGGAGAGCGATCATTAGTAAAATTAATTAAGTAAATAATGACTAAAAAGACTCTTTATTTGAATGATTATTCTTTTGGGTAAGGGGGAAGCAAAGACGTTGCAAACGCATCGTCTTGAAAAGCATCGGTGTGAGTCGATAAACCTGCTATGACAGGGGCTTTCCAATGTATGCAACCTGGCGAAATAGTCAATACTTTTGTCCGGTTAAGCGCTTTTTTCCAGCGGAGGGGCCGTATTTGCACTTTAATAGTGCAGTGGCCGGGCGATTTTCCCTCCCTGCGGTGAGTTTACGCCTGCCGCGCCCCCCTGACCCTAAAGTGGGGTATGATGGGAAATGAGACCGGGAAGGAAACTGATATGAAACAAATTCGTCTGTTAGCGCAATATTATGTCGATTTAATGGTGAAGCTGGGGTTAATCCGCTTTTCCTTGCTGTTGGCTTCCGCGCTGGTCGTGCTGGCAATGGTGGTACAGATGGCCGTCACCATGCTGCTGCGCGGCCATGTAGAGAGCATTGATATGGTGCGTTCCGTGTTTTTCGGCCTGTTGATCACTCCCTGGGCGGTTTACTTTCTGTCGGTGGTGGTTGAACAGCTGGAAGAGTCGCGTCAGCGGCTGGCGCGGCTGGTGGATAAGCTGGAGGAGATGCGCAAGCGCGATCTGGAACTAAACCAGCAGATGAAAGAGACCATCAGCCAGCTAAATCAGGAGATTGCCGACCGTATCAAAGCGGAAGAGGCGCGTCTGCTGGTGGTGGACAAACTGAAAGAGGAAATGGCGCGGCGCGAGCAGGCGCAGATAGAACTTGAACAGCAATCCTCTTTCCTGCGCTCTTTTCTCGATGCTTCCCCGGACCTCGTTTTCTATCGCAATATCGATCAGCAATTTTCCGGCTGCAACCGCGCGATGGAGCTGCTGACCGGCAAAAGCGAAAAACAGCTCATCGGTCTGACGCCGAAAGAAGTTTATGATGAAGAGGCGGCGACCAAGGTTTTGGAAACGGATGAGAAAGTTTTCCGCCATAACGTTTCTCTGACCTATGAACAGTGGCTGCAATATCCCGACGGGCGTAAAGCCTGTTTTGAAATCCGCAAAGTGCCCTATTACGATCGCGTCGGTAAACGCAGCGGCCTGATGGGCTTCGGTCGTGACATTACCGAGCGTAAGCGCTATCAGGACGCGCTGGAAAACGCCAGCCGCGAGAAGACGACCTTTATCTCGACTATCAGCCATGAGCTGCGCACGCCGCTTAACGGCATCGTTGGGCTGAGTCGGATTCTGTTGGATACCGATCTGAATCAGGAGCAGCTGAAATATCTCAAAACCATTCATGTCTCAGCGATAACGCTGGGCAATATTTTTAATGATGTTATTGAGATGGACAAAATCGAGCGGCGTAAAGTGCAGCTTGATAACCAGCCGCTCGACTTCACCGGTTTTCTTGCCGATCTGGAAAACCTCTCCGGCCTGCTGGCGCAGCCGAAAGGCCTGAAATTTGTTCTGCAGCCTCATCTGCCGCTGCCGCATAAAATCATCGCCGACGGCACGCGCCTGCGTCAGATTTTATGGAACCTGATCGGCAATGCGGTGAAATTTACTCAGCAGGGCGAAATAGTGGTTCGCGTCACTTATGAAAGGGAGCAGCTGCGTTTTGAAGTAGAAGATTCGGGCATGGGCATCCCGCTTGATGAGCAGGATAAAATTTTTGCCATGTACTATCAGGTGAAGGATCAGCATGGCGGCAAGCCCGCTACCGGCACTGGTATCGGGCTGGCGGTTTCACGCCGTCTGGCGCAGGCGATGGGCGGCGATATTACCGTACGCAGTGCGCCGGGAGAAGGCTCCTGCTTTACGGTTACGCTGAATGCGCCGCGCGTTGCGGAAGAGGTAGAAGATGAGCAGCTGGCTGACGAAATGCCGCTGCCTGCGCTACACGTGCTGCTGGTTGAAGATATTGAGCTGAACGTCGTGGTGGCGCGCTCGGTACTTGAGAAGCTGGGCAACAGTGTAGAAGTGGCGATGACCGGCCAGGCGGCGTTGGATATGTTTGATCCCGATGAGTTCGACCTGGTGCTGCTGGATATCCAACTGCCCGATATGACGGGGCTGGACGTGGCGCGCGCCATTCATCAGCGCTTTAAAGGGGAGCGGCTACCGCCGTTAGTCGCATTGACGGCGAACGTGCTGAAAGACAAAAAAGAGTATCTGGAAGCCGGCATGGATGATGTTCTCAGCAAGCCGCTGGCGGTGCCGGCGTTAACCGCGATGATTAAAAAATTCTGGGACTATCAGGATGACGCAGTGGCTGACGTCCCTGAGCGTATGGATGACAAAAAGCTGGCGCTTCTCGATCTACCGATGCTGGAACAGTATATCGAGCTGGTCGGCCCGTCGCTGATCACCCGTAGCCTGGATATGTTTGAACAGATGATGCCGGGTTATCTGGCGGTGCTGGATTCTAATATGATGGCGCGCGATCAAAAGGGCATTACTGAAGAAGGGCATAAAATCAAAGGCGCTGCGGGCTCGGTGGGCTTGCAGCACTTGCAACAGCTATCGAAACAGATTCAGAGCCCGGAATTGCCTGCATGGTGGGATAACGTACAGGAGTGGATCGACGAGCTGAAGCAAGAATGGCGACACGATGTGGCGATATTACGTGAATGGATTGAAAAGCAGGAAGCAGAAAAAAAATGACCCCGGCTTGTGCCGGGGTGCGCGAATACTGCGCCAACACCAGGGAAAAGGTTTGCTCAAGCCATTCTTAGAAGAGTTAACAAGCGGCACAAGCATGGTATTGGGTAACGCTTTGACACACCTTAGCAAATCTCACAGTATCTGTTAAAAGATTCATTAAAATATGTGATGTAGGCCAGCGTTGACACCCAGAAAACATTAATTTAATGACACAGTCAAGCAAGAAATTAACTAAGGCCCTATATTGGCGTCAAATTAAGCTTTTGTAAAGGATTTCATTGCAAAAAACTTTCATCGTCCAGCGTCAATATTCAGGTACGCTTTTTTTGGCTTTACCCGTTACACTTGATGAGCATCACTTTTACATAATGCCTTGTAATTTAAAAAAATAGCTCTCATGACAAGTGCGCTGGTGCGCCGCAAAAAAGTTCAGCTTATGGGTGAGCTCTGCTCATTTCAGTGCTTAACGCAGCCTGTAAGGACAGGGCGTTAAAACGCTTAATTATCCATGTTTAAAAAACGTCAAATTGTCCGCTGAAAAGCATCTTTACTTGAAATTATTTTGTCTTTTCTTTAGTTAACATGGTCACTTATCAGGCGTTCCATAAGGGGTTTAAATGTTTTTCCTTATGGGTAATCATAAGGCTTCAGGCTGAATTCCTGTAAAAGCAGCAGGGTGTCTAAACTTTGGAACCGATTCCTAAGACATGGAACCTATTGATGTTTGAAGAAATTAACAAAATATGAATTTCTGAATCAGCAAATTTGGCCGCAAAAAGCGCTGTTTTATCATTACACGACCGTAATAACTTCAGGGCCAGTCATGGCAGTAACGAGAGCAATTGATAAGTGAAAAAAAAACGGATTGGACAGGATCGTATGGGTATCGGTAAAGGACAACTGTTAAGCTTTTGCAAACGCTGGCTGCTGCGCCTGATCGTTTCGATCGTCGGCTTATGGCTGGCCGGGATCGTACTATTTGCTTTTTTGCCGGTCCCTTTTTCAGCAGTGATGGCGGAGCGGCAGGTCGGCGTCTGGCTTAAAGGGGAGTTTTCCTGGGTTGCGCACTCTGACTGGGTGTCGAGAGAGGAGATATCCCCCTGGATGCTGCTGGCAGTCATCGCCGCAGAAGATCAAAAATTTCCTCAGCATTGGGGGTTTGATGTAGAGGCGATCGAGTCGGTGCTGGATAAGCAGAATGGACGGATGCGCGGCGCCTCTACGCTTTCACAGCAAACGGCGAAAAATCTCTTTCTTTGGGATGGCCGTAGTTGGCTGCGTAAAGGGCTGGAGGCCGGGCTGACGCTGGGACTGGAAGGCGTATGGAGTAAAAGGCGTATCCTGACGGTGTACCTGAATATCGCCGAGTTTGGCGATGGCATATTTGGCGTAGAGGCGGCGGCGCAGCGCTATTTTCATAAGCCCGCCAGCCGACTGACGATGACAGAAGCGGCGCTGCTGGCCGCCGTTCTGCCTAATCCGCTGCGTTTCCGCGCGGATGCGCCTTCTGGCTATGTGCGTCAGCGGCAGGCATGGATCATGCGGCAGATGCGTCAACTGGGCGGCACAACATATATTCAGCAGCACCGCCTGTAACGACTTATTCTTCGTCGAAGCCCGCTTCAAACAGCTCAATGACTGCCGCCAGCGCCTGCTCTTCCTGCGGGCCGGTGGCTTCAATTTCAATGTGGCCGCCTTTAGCCGAATCGAGCATCAGCAACGCAATCACGCTGCTGGCTTCCGCCTCGGTGCCCGCCTCATTACGCAGCAGCACTTCAGCGTCAAAACTTTGTACCAGTTCAAACAGCTTCATCGCGGGGCGGGCATGCATGCCCAGCTTATTTTTAATTTCAACGGTTTGCCTGACTGTCATGATTTGCGTTTTTCCAGCGTGCGATGGCGGGATTGCACATTCTTGCCGCGCGAACGGAAATAGTCGGCGAGCTGTTCGGCAATATAGACGGAACGGTGTTTGCCGCCAGTGCAGCCAATGGCGACGGTCAGATAACTGCGATTATTGGTTTCCAGCATCGGCAGCCATAATTCGAGATAGCTGCGCGTCTGGTAGATAAAGTTATGCACCTCAGTGTGACGATCGAGAAAGGCCGCTACGGGTCTGTCGAGGCCTGTCATCGGACGCAGCTTTGGGTCCCAGTGCGGGTTAGGCAGAAAGCGCACGTCAAAAACATAGTCGGCGTCGATAGGGATGCCATGCTTAAAACCGAAAGATTCAAATACCATCGTGAGTTCGCGCTCGCGCTTGCCGAGCAGACGCGTACGCAGCATCTCCGCCAGTTCATGCACCGACATTTCCGACGTATCGACAATCAGATCGGCGCGCGATCGCAGTGGCTCCAGAAGATCGTTTTCTTCATCGATAGCGCTTTCCAGCGACAGGTTTTTGCTGGAGAGCGGATGCAAACGGCGGGTATCGCTGTAGCGACGGATTAAGGTGTTGCGGTCCGCGTCCAGGAACAGCAGCTGCGGCGAAAAGCTGCCGGGCAGGCTGGTCAGCGCCTTTTCCAGCACATCCGGCGACTCCGGCATATTACGCACATCTATACTGACGGCGGCCGAGATATTACGTTCAGCCAGCGAATTCGCCAGATCGGGCAGGAGCGTTACCGGCAGGTTGTCCACACAGTAAAAACCCATATCTTCCAGCGCGCGTAACGCGACAGATTTCCCTGAGCCTGAACGACCGCTGACGATCATCAGCACCATTAAGTTGTCTCCCCATTCAACCTGCGCGACGGGCCGCAAGCCCGCCGTTCAGGCAAAAGTGCAAGCGTAGTAATTAATGATTCTCTTCCGGCGCTGCGGTAATGATCTCATACAGCTCTTCATCACTCTGCGCAGCCCGCAGACGACGGCATACCGTTTTGTCGGCCAGCCGTTTCGCCACCAGTGAAAGGGTATGCAGATGTGTTTTACATTGATCCGCCGGTACCAACAAGGCAAAAAGCAGATCAACCGGTTGATTATCAATAGCATCGAACCCGATTGGCTGATCGAGGCGGATAAATACGCCTACTGCACGCAGCGTATCCTCTTCCAGCTTTCCATGCGGAATAGCGATGCCGTTGCCGATGCCGGTGCTGCCCATGCGCTCGCGTGTCAGGATCGCTTCAAACACCGTTTGGTGCGGCAGATTAAGCTGTTTGGCAGCCAGTTCACTGATGATTTCCAGTGCCCGCTTTTTGCTCTGGCAATGCACTCCGCTGCGGGTACAGTCAAGGTTAAGTACAGAGCTGAGTTCCAGTGAGAGTTCGTTGTTCATCATAGTTTCACTTGCGTGTTCACATTTACTGGCGCATCGCGCTACTTTACGCGTCTTACGATGAGAAAAGCAGTAAAAATTTGCCAGCGTGGCGTGAATGGAAAAACGGGGCGAAAAAGATCGCCCCACGATAGTGCCGCATTACTACAAGCGGCCCGTTCTTCCTTCCGCCTTGCGAAGGTTAGTGTTGTTTTAACTTGTCTTTATGCCGGGTTAGCTGACGAGAAAGCTTATCGATCAAGCCATCAATCGCCGCGTACATATCATTAGCCTCAGAAGTCGCATGCAGTTCGCCGCCGCTGACGTGCAGCGTCGCTTCCGCTATCTGCTGCACTCGCTCTACCTTCAGCACAACGTGGACCTGGGTTATCCGGTCTGAATATTGTTCCAGCTTGGCAAACTTAGTGTTTACAAACTCGCGCAAAGCTGGCGTGATTTCAACGTGTTGCCCGGTAATATTGAGCTGCATAGCGTCTTCCTTCTCAGTGAGTATCAAACCAGCTGTTTACGCTGATTTGATGGCGGGATGGATAAAGACTCTCGGTACTTTGCGACGGTGCGGCGCGCCACCATAATGCCCTGTTCGGACAGCATAGAGGTGAGCTTGCTGTCGCTCAGCGGTTTGGCGGGGTTCTCCGCCGAGATGAGTTTTTTCACCAGCGCGCGGATCGCCGTGGAGGAAGCTTCGCCGCCGCCCTCGGTATTGACGTGGCTGGAGAAAAAATATTTCAGTTCGAAAATACCGCGCGGGCTGTGCAGGTATTTTTGCGTCGTTACGCGGGAAATGGTTGATTCATGCATGTCGACCGCCTGAGCGATATCCGCCAGCACCATCGGGCGCATGAACTCCTCTCCCTGTTCAAAGAAGGCCTGCTGCTGCTCGACGATACAGCGCGTGACTTTCAGCAACGTATCGTTCCGGCTTTCCAGGCTTTTAATCAGCCATTTCGCTTCCTGCAGATTGGTGCGAATAAACTGACTGTCGCTATCGTTGCGCGTTGAGTTGCCCAGCGCCGCGTATTGCTGGTTGATATTCAGCCGCGGCACGCTGTCGCTGTTGAGCTCTACTGTCCAGCGGTTGCCGATTTTGCGCACCAGTACGTCGGGAATGACATATTCCGGTTCGCTGGTGTTTACCGACTGCCCTGGTCGCGGATCGAGCGACTGGATCAGCGCCATCGCCTCTTTCAATACATCTTCTTTCAGGCGGGTGACGCGCATCAGACTGCGGAAATCATGGTTTGCCAGCAGATCGAGATGCTCGCTGACAATCAGCTGCGCCTCCGTCAGCCATGGCGTATCGCTGGCGAACTGCGAAAGCTGCACCAGCAGGCAATCGCGCAGATCGCGGGCGCCAACGCCAACAGGATCGAAACGCTGCACGCGCTTCAGCACCGCCTCGACTTCATCCAGCGCCACCTCTTCATCGCCCATGCTATCGCGGATTTCATCCAGCGTGACGGTGAGATAGCCGGTATCGTCAATGGCATCGACAATCGAGGTGGCGATGGCGCGATCGGTATCGGTAAACGGCGTCAGCTCCACCTGCCACATCAGGTAATCCTGCAGCGACTGGGTGGTTTCACCCTGGTAGACCGGCAGTTCGTCGTCGCGATAGTCGGTACCGGTGCCGGACGGCGTGCCGGCGGTGTAGATCTCGTCCCAGGTGGCGTCAAGCGGCAACTCCTCCGGCATATCCTTCTGCTCCAGCGCCTCCCGCGTATCGAGCGTTTCGCTCTCGGTATACTCGCGGGAATCCACCTCTTCATGGACATTATCGGTCTGCTCAAGCAACGGGTTGCTCTCCAGCGCCAGCTGAATCTCCTGTTGGAGCTCCAGCGTAGAGAGTTGTAACAGGCGAATAGCCTGCTGCAGCTGCGGCGTCATGGCGAGCTGTTGGCTGAGCCTGAGTTGCAAACCTTGCTTCATATTCAGAATAGCGTTTCCTGATAGCAGACTGTCATAACCGACACCATATCAGAGTCTGAACTCTTCACCCAAATAGACGCGTTTCACCTGTTCATCGGCCAGAATCGCTTCCGGGGTGCCATGGGCGATCAGACGGCCCTGACTCACGATATAGGCGCGTTCGCAAACGGCCAGCGTCTCACGGACGTTATGGTCGGTGATCAGCACGCCGAGACCGCTGTCACGCAGGTGTTCGATAATCTTTTTGATATCGATAACGGAGATCGGGTCGACGCCGGCGAAGGGTTCATCCAACAGGATGAATTTGGGGTTCGCCGCCAGCGCGCGCGCAATTTCCACACGACGCCGTTCGCCGCCGGAGAGCGCCTGGCCGAGACTGTCGCGCAGATGTTCAATATGGAATTCTTCCATCAGCTCGTTGGCGCGATCCTGACGCTGTTCGGTGGTCAGATCGTCGCGCACCTGCAGCACGGCCATCAGATTGTCATAGACGCTGAGGCGACGGAATATCGACGCTTCCTGCGGCAGGTAGCCGATGCCGCGACGGGCGCGGGCATGGAGCGGTAAAATACTGATGTCTTCATCATCAATCACGATGCGCCCGGCGTCGCGCGGCACAATGCCAACAACCATATAAAAGGTGGTGGTTTTGCCCGCGCCGTTTGGTCCCAGCAGACCGACGATTTCGCCCGATTTAACCTGCAGGCTGACATCTTCCACCACGCGGCGGCCTTTATAGGCTTTCGCCAGATTTTCAGCGAGTAGTGTTGCCATATGAATCAGTTACTCTTTTGTTGGCCATTAGAGGCGCCGGATTTATCCTGCAGCTGCGAAGGCACCAGTACGGTTGTCACGCGCTTGTTCTGGCCCTGGCTAAACGCCTGCATTTTCTGCTCTTTCACCAAATAGGTGATACGATCGCCTTTGACATTGCTGTCCAGCTGCTCGATATAGGCGTTGCCCGTCAGTTCAACAAAATCCTTCGCCAGCTCATAATGCATCTTCTGAGCATGACCTTTTACCGGTTTGCCGTCGTCCTGCAGCTGATAAAAGGTCGCCGGCGTACCGTAAGCGTCAACGATGGTTTTGTTGCTGTCGCCGCCAGGACGCGTTACGACGACTTTATCGGCGGTAATTTTGATCGAACCCTGCGTCACGATCACATTGCCGGTAAAGGTCGCGACGTTGCCTTGCAGATCCAGCGCCTGGTTAGCGGAATCGATATTAACGGGCTTTTCGGAGTCGCCCGTTAATGCCAGAGCCGGAACGCTGGCGGCCAGCAGGGTAGTGATAAGCAGAAGCTTAAGGCTGTTGTTGTGCATTGATTTCATAATTAGTTTTGACCTTTTCAATCAGCTCGGCCGTTTTCGTCCGTAAATTACCGCGCATTTTCATACCAGTAGAATTAAAGCCGCGGCCATAAAGTGTTACCTGGTCGTCAGATTGCACATCCTGCGTCACCAGATTGACCTGCGCATTATCGGTTTTAATCCGCTCAAGCTGAGCGTCTTTCGTCAGGCTGTTGACTTCAACGTGACCATAGAGATAAAGCATGCGGTCTTTTGTCAGTTTGGCTTTATCCGCGCGTACTGACCAGGCAGGGATCTTGTTTTCGTCATAGGTGGTCATCAGCGGATTATCGAACCAACTGATCTCATCGGTCGAAAAATAGGTCACCTTATCCGAAACCAACTTGTAGCTGAGACTGCCTGCCGGGTTATAGACCACGGTGCTGGAGTTTGCACTGGTATAGGTCGGTTCCTGATTATTGGTTTCCTGCGGCCCCTGGTTTTCATCATTGCCGGCGAGATTCCAGCCGAGCAATATAATGGCGATCAATGCCAGCAGTAGCGTTATCCAACGCCTGGTTTTACTCATACCGATTGCCCTTTGGCGTCATCAAACTTATCCTGGGCGATCAAAATCAGATCGCAGAGTTCACGCACCGCGCCGCGTCCGCCGGCGATGCGGGTTACATACCTGGCGCGCCCCAGCAGTAGAGGATGCGCGTCGGCCACCGCCACGCTCAGGCCCACCTGTGCCATCACCGGCCAGTCGATGAGATCGTCGCCGATATAGGCGACCTGCTCAGGGCGTAGCGACAGTTTATCCAGAAGTTCCCGGAAGGCCAAAAGCTTATCGGACTGCCCCTGGTAAAGATGTGTAATGCCCAGCGTCTGACAACGATCCTCCAGCAGTTTCGCACGGCGCCCGGTAATAATAGCGACGTCGATATCGGAGGTTAGCAGGCAGCGGATGCCGTAACCGTCGCGGACGTTGAATGCCTTCAGCTCTTCGCCGCTGTTGCCCATATAGATCAGGCCATCGGACATTACGCCGTCCACATCGCAAATCAGCAGGCGAATTGATTCTGCGCGCTTGATTACGTCCCGGCTTACTGCGCCGTAGCAGGTCTCCACGACGTCCAGTTCTTGCGTCATTCTCGTTTCCATCTGGTTATACTACGCCAGCGCGCAGCATGTCATGCATATGCACGACGCCGATCAGCTGATCGCCGTCGGCGACCATAACGGCGGTGATATGCTTATTCTGCATCAGGTTAAGCGCGTCGACCGCCAGCATGCCGGGACGCACCCGCACGCCGCCCGGCGTCATCACGCTGGCGATAGCGGCCTGTTGAAAATCGATGCCCATATCGAAGACGCGGCGTAAATCACCGTCGGTAAAAATTCCCTGAATCTGCATCAGATCGTCCACGATCGCCGTCATACCAAGGTTTTTACGCGTGATTTCCAGCAACGCGTCGCGCAGTGAGGCATCTTTCGTCACGTGAGGGATTTCGTCGCCGGTGTGCATGATATCACTGACGCGCAGCAACAGCTTGCGTCCCAACGCGCCGCCCGGATGCGAAAGGGCAAAATCTTCGGCGGTAAAGCCGCGCGCCTTAAGCAGCGCCACCGCCAGCGCGTCGCCCATCACCAACGTCGCGGTGGTGCTGGAGGTCGGCGCAAGGCCGAGCGGGCAGGCTTCCTGCGGCACTTTAACACAGAGATGAATATCCGCGGCGCGCGCCATGGTGCTCTCCGGTCGCCCGGTCAGGCAAATCAGTTCGACCTTAAGCCGTTTCAGCACCGGAATCAGCGCTAAGATCTCATTCGACTCGCCGGAGTTGGAGATTGCGATAACGATATCGTTGGCGCTGACCATGCCGAGATCGCCATGGCTGGCCTCGGCCGGATGCACGAAAAAGGCGGGCGTGCCGGTGCTGGCGAAGGTCGCCGCCATTTTCTTACCAATATGTCCCGATTTGCCCATGCCCATCACCACCACTTTTCCCTGACAGTAGAACATCCTTTCGCAGGCACGGGTGAAATCTTCATTGATATACTGGTCAAGCTGCTCCAGCCCCTGACGTTCAATATGAAGCACTTCTTTACCGGCCTGTTGGAAATCAAAGCCCGGTTCGAGCATAAGGTGAGACATTGATATTCAGTCCTTTATCCGTTGAGACTCAATGGCTGCAGGTAGAGCACCGCTACCCAGGCGATAAAGCCGACCAGTAGCACGGCGCCGGCGCGACGGCCGATACGACGGCTACGCTGCAGGCAGATAAGCGTAAACAGGGCGCTGACGCCCAGCATAACCCAGTAGTCGCGCTCAATAACGGCGCTGTCGAACGCGCCGGGTTGTATCAGCGCCGGCAGGCCCAGCACGATAGCCATATTATAAATGTTCGAGCCGATAAGGTTGCCGATGGCGATATCATCTTCGCCTTTTAATGCGCCGGCGATCACGGTAGCCAGCTCCGGCAGGCTGGTGCCCACCGAAATGATCGTCAGGCCGATAACCAGCTCACTGACGCCTAAGTAGTCGGCGATAACCGTCGCGTTATCGATCACCATGCGGGTGGACATCGGCAGAATAATCAGCGCGACCGCCAGCCAGAGAAAAGCGACGGTATTGCCCGCGTCGTCTCGCGGCAGCTCGGCCACCTGTTCCCGCGTCAGGGAGTCGCTGTTATCTCTTTCCGCGCGACGGGCGATGCGAATAATAAACAGCAGGTAAAGAAAGGCGATGGCGATCAGCGCCAGGCCGTCGCCCCGGCTAAGCTGATTATCGAATAGCATCACGCCGCACAGCAGCGTGACCAGCAGCATCAGCGGCAGTTCGCGTCGCACCAGCCTGGAATGCACGGTCAGCGGATGCAGCAACGCCGCGCCGCCCAGGATCAGAAGAATATTGGTGATGTTAGATCCTATCGCCGTGCCGACGGCGATATCCATTTGCCCGTACGTCGCCGCCGTGAAGGAAACAATCAGCTCCGGCAGCGAAGTGCCGATGCCGACAATGGTCATGCCGATAATGATCGGGGGGATGCCTAACGAGCGGCAAAGAATAGCGGCACTAAACACTAAACGATCGGCTCCATAAACCAGTAAAACTAAACCGATAACTAACAGTGCAGTGGCTAAGAGCATGAAAAATCCTTGGATCGGTTATACTTGTCGGCTTGCCTGGCTCGTCATTGTGCGGGCGTCGCAAAAAGAATGGCGATGATTTTGACCGTCTGCGAGCAAAAAGTAAAACTTATGCCGGTTTTCGCTACGACGAGGCGGTAAGTTTCTGTAAAACTCGCGGCTATCGTCAGGAGAGTGCGATTAACATAGCTGATTTATATCGCCTGAAATGGGTAACAGAGGTAGCAATGCACCAGCCATCTACGAATCTGGTTGAGGTCCACGGCGTGAGTTTCTCGCGTGGCAACCGCACCATTTTCGACAATATCTCGTTAACGGTGCCAAAAGGAAAAGTCACCGCCATCATGGGGCCTTCCGGCATCGGCAAAACAACCCTGCTGCGTCTTATTGGCGGGCAGTTGCAGCCGGATGCCGGAGAAATCTGGTTCGACGGCGAGAATATTCCCGCGCTTTCGCGCTCACGGCTGTATGAAACGCGCAAGCGCATGAGCATGCTTTTTCAGTCCGGCGCGCTGTTTACCGATTTGAATGTATATGAAAATGTCGCCTGGCCGCTGCGTGAGCACACTCGCCTGCCGCCGCCGCTATTGCATAGCACGGTGATGATGAAGCTGGAGGCGGTCGGACTGCGCGGCGCGGCGAAGCTGATGCCTTCAGAACTGTCGGGCGGCATGGCCAGACGCGCCGCGCTGGCGCGCGCTATTGCGCTGGAGCCTGACCTGATTATGTTCGACGAACCTTTTGTCGGGCAGGACCCGATTACCATGGGCGTGCTGGTAAAGCTGATTGATGAGCTTAACCATTCGCTGGGCATGACCTGCATCGTGGTTTCGCATGATGTGCCGGAGGTCTTGAGCATTGCCGATTACGCCTATATTGTTGCCGGACAAAAAATTATTGCCCAGGGAACGACGAAGGCGCTGCAGGAAAATCCCGATGCGCGCGTGCGTCAGTTCATCGACGGCATTGCTGACGGGCCGGTGCCTTTCCGCTATCCGGCCGGCGATTATTTTGCCGATCTTACCGGCTCAGGGAGTCAATAAACTGATGTTCTTACATGCTCTGGCGTCATTAGGACGCCAAGGGATCCGCACCTGCGCTTCTTTTGGCCGCGCCGGCCTGATGTTGTTCCATGCATTGGCGGGCAAACCTGAGTTTCGCAAGCATGCTCCGCTGTTAATCAAACAGCTTTACAGCGTCGGCGTGATGTCACTGCTGATCATTCTTGTTTCCGGCTTGTTTATCGGCATGGTGCTGGGCCTGCAGGGATATCTGGTTCTGACGACTTACAGCGCCGAAACCAGCCTCGGCATGCTGGTGGCGCTTTCGCTGCTGCGCGAGCTGGGGCCGGTCGTCACCGCGCTGCTGTTTGCCGGACGCGCGGGATCGGCGCTGACGGCGGAAATCGGTTTGATGAAAGCCACGGAGCAGCTTTCCAGCATGGAGATGATGGCGGTCGATCCGC
>NZ_JANION010000093.1:0-11145 GCF_024610815.1 Mixta sp. | reverse complement strand
CCCAGGAAAGCTGAGCGGGCGGATGTCGTTAAATATCAAACAGGGGCGCGCGCTTTTCTCCCAGCGACTGCAGATAGTCCTGCGCGTTCTTTATCAGGCGTTGATAACGCTCTGGCTCCTGCGCGGCGATATTATGCTGCTCGCTGCTATCGGTGCGCAGATTAAACATCAGCGGCTGTTGCAGGCGTTTCGGCTGCCCGCCGTCATACTGCGTAAAGACCAGCTTATAATCGCCTTCGCGCCACGCCTCCATTTCGCCTTTGTAAAAATAGGGCATAAAGGTACGTGGGCTGGGCTGACGCTGTAAAAAGGCGGCGCTTAAATCAAAGCCGTCCAGGGTTTTCTGGGCATGAGTGCTGCCGGTGATCTTCATTAGCGTAGGCAGCAGATCGAGCGTGCTGCCGATATCTTCCACCACGGCAGGCTTGATTTTGCCAGGCCAGTTAATGATAAACGGCACGCGCTGGCCGCCTTCCCAGGGCGTACTCTTCCCATCACGCAGCGGCAGCGCCGAGCCGGAGATGCCATATTTGTCATACATCAGCCAGGGGCCATTGTCGGAGGTAAAGATAATAATGGTGTTCTCCGCCAGATTATTTTTCTTCAGCGCCTGCCGGATCTGGCCTACCGACCAGTCAATCTCCAGCATGATATCGCCGTAGCGGTTATGGCCTTTGCCTTTAAACTCTGGCGAGCCAAACAGCGGCACATGGGTTTGCGGGTAGGCCATATACATAAAGAAAGGGCGGTTCTTGTTCTCGCCGATGTAGTTGACCGCTTTCTCGGTGACCACTTTCGTAAAACTGGACTGCTGAAAACCCTGCGGTATCAGATAGTCGACCTGCTTGCCTTTATAACGATAAGAGTGATAGAGCGGAACGTTCCAGTACGCCTGACGCGGCTGGCTGTTGCTCTTTTCCACCACCGCAAGGGTATTTTTAAATATTTGCGGGTCGGAGGAGGTTAAACCGTCAAACAGATCGACCTGGGTGCTATAGCAGTCGTTGCTGATGGGAATGCCGAACCACTCATCAAAGCCGTGGCGGGTAGGGAAATCCTGCGCTTGATTACCCAGATGCCATTTTCCGTACATGATGGTGTGGTAGCCATTTTGTCGCAGTGAGTCGGCGATGGTTATTTCATCGGCGGGAAAACCGTCGGGATCTTTTTCCAGCAGCACCGGCGTTTGTGCGCCGTACAGCCCGGTGCGCGTCTCCAGTCTGCCGGTCATCAGCCCGCCACGGCTGGGCGAACAGACCGGGGAAGAGACATAAAAATGGGTCCAGCGCTGACCGGTCGCCGCCAGCTGGTCAAGATGCACGGTAGGGGTTTTCGCACCCTGAACGGAGATATCGGCCCAGCCCATATCATCAGCAAACAGTAAAATAATATTCGGGCGGGCTGGCGCAGCCGCAGGGCTTGCCAGCGCAGGTGCCGCTATTAATGCCAGACTTACCGCCGCCAGGCTTAATTTAGCGTTCATGTTTTCTCCCTTTTACAGTAACGTTAATGCGTACAATGAATCAGTCCTGTATCGGTTAATGTTTAAAACAGCAGATAAAATGGTTTATGCGTTATTCCCTGAAGATATTTATTGCGAGCATAAAAAAACCTGACGATGGCACATATGGGCCAGCATCAGGTTTCGCCTCATAATTTGAGTTACGATCGCCTCGTTAACATCCGCTTTTTAAATTAAATTGCAAGTATGGGGTTTATTATTGTGATCTCCTTCATAGGCTTTGTTATTTTTAATGGTAAAGATTGATTTATAACAAGGTTGCGGAATAACTGGCATGTTGTCGTGGCGTGTAAGTTATTATTTTATGCTGACGCCCACGGGTCGTTATGCATAAAAATTTGTAATTAAACGGTCGTGTTAAATAAAGGCGTAAAATAATCTAATTAATTGAGGTATTGTCTGCGCAGCAAAAAAAAGGTTTAGGCGGGGTTAACGTATAACAGGGCTATTTTTTACCGGCATTGAAAAACGGTACACAGGCCATTGTGCTATCCCGTTGCGCCGTTTTACAGCGGTAACAGATAATAAGGAGATCGGACATGGTGGTTGCGGATTGTCACGTGATGGCGAAACCGAGCGGCGCGGTCTGCAATATTGATTGCACCTACTGCTTCTATCTTGAAAAAGCGGCGCTTTACCCGGAGCGCAATAAAAACTGGCGCATGACGGATGAGACGCTGGAGCAGTTTATCCGCCAGCATATCGCCGCGCAGCGTGACGAGCAGATTAATTTTGCCTGGCAGGGCGGCGAGCCGACACTGATGGGATTGTCGTTTTTCCAGCGCGTGGTGGCGCTGTGTAAGCAATACGCTAACGGCAGGAGAATGACACATACACTGCAAACCAACGGGATCCTGCTCAATGAGGCGTGGGCGGCTTTCTTCGCAGAAGAAAATTTTCTGATTGGCCTGTCGCTTGACGGCCCGGCACATCTGCATAACCAGTATCGGGTCAATCGCGCCGGAAAGGGGACGCACGCACAAACAATGGCGGCGATGGCGCTGCTGAAGGCACATAAGGTCGAATTCAATACCCTGACGGTGGTGGGCAAACATAACGTTGACCATGCGCGGGAAGTGTATGATTTTTTGCTGGCGGCGGGTTCCCGTTATATTCAGTTTATCCCGCTGGTGGAGCGGATAAGCATCAACGCGTCCAGCCGGTTGAAACTGGTGATGCCGGGGGAAAGCGCTGCGACGCTGGCGCCCTGGACGGTACCCGCCTGGCAGTACGGCGAGTTCCTTAATCAGATTTTTGATGTCTGGGTTCGTCGTGACGTAGATCGTGTCTATGTCCAGATGTTTGATCTCGCGCTGGCCGCCTGGATGGGGCAGCCTCCTGTGCTGTGCGTGCATGCAGAAACCTGCGGTCATGCGTTTGCGCTGGAAGCAAATGGCGATCTCTATAACTGCGACCATTATGTCTATCCGGAACACCTGCTGGGCAATATTCATCAACAGAGCATCCAGGCGATGAATAACAGCGAGCGGGCCATCGTTTTTGGCGAGGCGAAACGGGAGCGGTTAACCGCGGATTGTCGGCGCTGTGATTATCGCTTTGCCTGTCACGGCGGTTGTCCGAAACATCGTTTTGCAGTATCGCCGTCCGGCCTTCCCGGCCATAACTACCTTTGCGCGGGCTATCAACATTTTTTCCAGCATATCAGCCGCTATATGAATGTATGGCGCGAGCTGCTGGCTCAAGGTTATCCACCCGCCGCGATCATGCCGTGGCTGGCGCAGAACACGCCCAAAGCAGCCGAAGCGGTAGAGCGCAACGATTTGTGTCCGTGTGGAAGCGGAAAGAAATACAAGCGATGCTGCGGTTGACCGGCTCTGAAACGCCCGGAGAGACAAAAAGCGAAAAGCCTGCTCGAAAGCAGGCTTTTCTGAATTTGGCTCCTCTGACTGGACTCGAACCAGTGACATACGGATTAACAGTCCGCCGTTCTACCGACTGAACTACAGAGGAATCGGTTGATGGCGCGCATATTACTGATTTCCGCGCTTATGTCAAAACCCTTTTTGCATTCCGTGGTGTCGTTTGCAGAAAGCATAAGCAGTTTGCCGTTTTAACCAGCAGAAACCGTCGGGTTTGTTGCTTTTTTGCCATATTGCCGCGCTGGCGTAAGGCGAAAACCGGCGTATGATGCACGCGGGGCAAATGTTGCCAGCGTCGGCGGCGATAAAACCGAAGTTGTAATAAAGCGTTAAACCGCACCGGAAAGATTTTGCATAATCGTTGACCATTGCCCATCATCATAATTCTCACCTTCATCAAGTCATTGGGTCGATCTTGCAAACTTTACTCGTCAAACTACGGCGCGCCATTGAAGGCACAACGTGGTATCCAAAACGGCGCTCTTATCGGGTGCTGTTCTGGCGTGAAATCACGCCGCTGGCGGTGCCGATCTTTATTGAAAACCTCTGCGTGCTGCTGATGGGCGTGCTGAGCACCTTCCTGGTCAGCTGGCTGGGAAAAGAGGCGATGGCGGGCGTCGGGTTGGCCGATAGCTTTAATATGGTGGTGATCTCTTTCTTTGCCGCGGTCGATCTCGGCACCACGGTGGTGGTGGCCTTTAGTCTTGGCAAGCGCGACGGCGAGCGCGCCCGCGCGGCGACGCGCCAGTCGCTGGCGCTGATGACGGTGATGTCGCTGCTGCTGGTGGGGGTGATTGAGTTCTACGGCCACGTCATTATCGACGGCATTGCGGGCAGCGCCTCGCCGCAGGTGAAAGAGCTGGCGCTGAGCTATCTGCAAACCTCTGCCTGGAGCTATCCGGCGGCGGCGATCGCCCTGATCGGCAGCGGCGCGCTGCGCGGCGCAGGCAATACCAAGATCCCTATGCTGATTAACGGCGGCATGAATATCCTGAATATCGTTATCAGCGGCGTGCTGATCTACGGCTGCTTCTCCTGGGAAGGGCTGGGATTCGTCGGCGCCGGACTGGGGCTGACCATTTCACGCTATATCGGCGCCATCGGGGTGATTGTGGTGCTGATGGTGGGCTTTAATCCGGCGCTGCGTATTCCGCTGCGCAGCTACTTCAGCCGCTGGAACAGCAAAATCCTGATGGAGGTGCTGGGCATCGGCGTACCGGCCAGCATCGAGTCGGTGCTGTTTAACGGCGGCAAGCTGCTGACGCAGGTGTTTGTCGCCGGTATGGGCACCAGTGAAATCGCCGGCAACTTTATCGCTTTCTCTATCGCCTCGTTGATTAACCTGCCGGGCAACGCGCTCGGCTCCGCCTCCACCATTATCGTCGGCACGCGGCTGGGAAAAAACCAGATCGGACAGGCAACGCGCCAGCTGAAGCATATTTTCTGGCTGGCGACCTTCGGCCTGTGCGCGCTGGCCTTTCTCTCCGCGCCGTTCGCCGGACTGTTGGCGCGCTTCTATACGCGCGAAGAGGACGTGATCCAGGTGGTGAAGCATCTGGTCTGGCTGAACGCCGCCTGTATGCCGATTTGGGCCGCCTCATGGGTGCTGCCCGCCGGGCTAAAGGGCGCGCGCGACGCGCGTTACACCATGTATGTTTCGATGCTGAGCATGTGGGGGGCGCGCGTGGTGGCGGGCTACCTGCTGGGGATCGTGCTGGGCATGGGCGTCGTGGGCGTCTGGCTGGGGATGTTCCTCGACTGGCTGGTGCGCGGCATTTGTTTCTGGCGTCGACTGATCAGCGGCAAATGGCTGCAAAAATACCGGCCTGTGGCGAAGTAGAGCGCGACCTGACTTTACCGCGGCGGCAATATAATATTTTATGTCGCGGCAAAAAAAGCCCCGCACAGGCGGGGCTTTTTTCCGTCAGCCAGATTATTCCAGCGAAGAGAGCATATGACGCTGTTCTTGCCAGCGCGCCGCCACTTTTTCAGGATCGTGGATGTTAAAGGTGACGCCGGTCGCGACTTCGGCATAGTCAGAACGATGCACCATGATGTTGCCGATATCGATCTCAAATACCGCGAGATTCAGATCGGTCTGGTTTTCCGCGATCTGGATCGCGCGGCCACGCATCTCGATAATGCCTTTATCGTAGGCCAGCGCGACGGAGAGACGACCATCGCGGCGCAGATTTTCGCTGGTCTGCGAATCGGGCCAGAGCGCGACGCGCAACGTCTGACGGTCGATAGCGAACACTTCGCCCAGGCTGAGCTGGGCGGCATGCGGCCAGCCTTCGGCATCAACGGTGGAGAGACGCACCGCCTCGTTCACCGGCTGGGGCGTAATTTCGCCGCGCAGCCGGTTGAATACCGCTTCCGGTAATTCCACAATCGGTTCAGGACGGGTGTAAACCTCACTTTGACTTTCCATGATGCCTCCGTAACATTTTTTAAACGTACAGCACAGTATAGACGGTCGCGGCGAAGGCGAGCGTAGCGTCTCCGTCGCCGCTTGCGCTTTACAGGCGTCTGGACAGTAAGCGGGAAACCGGTTCAGCGCGGCCCGCTCGTTTTTATCGGTTTCTGTTATTTATGGCGCCAGGCGCTGACGACCCGTTGATCTATTCCGCCGCCTTTCTTTAAACTTCCGCTTTCGTGGCTTTTCCGCGCATGCGTTCGTACTTAACCTCTCTTTTTGCACGCTTTTTGCCAAAAATAGTTTTCCAGTCAAACTGTTACGCTACGTAACCGCCCTTGCGTTTTTGTGACGGCTGCTACACTTCTTAAACGTGGCTGGTAACGATTCAGCTCCCGTTCACCCAGGTAAAAAGCCTGTTTTTATCAGGCGATTTACCTTTTATAAAGGAGACAGCGTATGACAGAGCGTCCACAACATCCTCAGCAGGCGCAACAGCAAACCTGGCCCGGCAGCTTCCTGCAAATGCAGCCAAAACCCGATCACGGTGAAACCAGCTATAAAGGCTCCGGCCGCCTGAAAGGAAAAACCGCCGTGATTACCGGCGGCGATTCCGGGATCGGTCGCGCCGTGGCGATTGCCTATGCCCGCGAAGGTGCGGACGTGGTGATCGCCTATCTGGACGAGCATGACGACGCTAAAGATACCGCCAGGCTGGTGGAAGAGGCAGGGCAGAAAGCGCTGCTGATCGCCGGTGATATAACCGAGGCGGAACACTGCCGCCACATTGTGGCGCAGGCGGCTGAACGCTTCGGCAAAATCGATATCGTGGTGAATAACGCGGCGTATCAGATGACGCGCGAGTCGCTGGACGAGATCGGCGATGACGAATTCGATCGCACCATGAAAACCAATCTCTACGCCATGTTCCATATCTGTAAGGCGGCGGTGCCGCATATGCCTTCCGGCGGTTCGATTATCAATACCGCTTCGGTAAATGCCGATCAGCCGAAGCCGAAGCTGATCGCCTATTCAGCGACCAAAGCCGCCATCGTTAACTTTTCCGGCAGCCTTGCGGCCTTGCTGGCGGAGAAGGGCATTCGCGCCAACGCCGTCGCGCCAGGCCCGATCTGGACGCCGCTGATCCCGTCGACGATGCCGCCGGAACAGGTGGAAAGCTTTGGCGGTGAAGTGCCGCTGCAACGCATGGGACAGCCTGCCGAGCTGGCGTCCGCTTATGTGATGCTGGCGAGCGATGAAGCAAGCTATATCTCCGGCGCCACCATCGCCGTGACAGGCGGCGTCGCGGTCATTTAAGCGTGCGCAAGGAGGAATGATGAAAGCCTATCCTTTAAAGCTGACGACGCCGCTGGCGACGCATATCTTCGGCGGCCAGCGAATCCGACAGCAGCTTGGCAAAGCGGGCCTGCCTGAATCGCGCGTTGCCGAAACCTGGGAGATCAGCGACGTGGACGGCATGATCGCCTCCGTCACCAATGGCGAGCTGGCGGGTAAATCCCTGCGCGAGCTGACCGAACGCTATCCTGATGAAATGGTCGCGCCCGGCTGGCGCGGTCCGCATTTCCCGCTGCTCAGCAAATTTATTGACGGAACCGGCATGCTGCCGGTTCATCTGCACGCCAACGATGCGCTGGCGCAGAAACTGGAACAGCAGCCAAACGGTAAAACCGAAGCCTGGCATATTCTGTGGGCGGCGTCGGACGCCACCTGTCTGTTGGGCGTACGCGCGGGCGTCGATAATGCGCAGCTGAAGGCGGCGCTGCTGGCGGAAGATTATGATGCGGTGATGCATCGCGTGCCGGTGAAAACCGGCGATACCTTTTATGTGCCCGGCGGTCTGCTGCACAGCTTCGGCCCCGACACGCTGATCTATGAAATCGAGCAGACCTCCAATATCCAGCAGCACGCGATGCCGTGGAAAATGGAAGATGGCTCGCGTCTCTCCCGCGAAGAGTGGGAGAAAAATATCGATGCGCTGTTAGAGGAGCTGCGTCCTGAACTGCGCTGCGCGCCGCAGCGCGGGCTTGAACGGCAAGAGAAAGATCTGACGCGGCTGTTCTGCTGTGCCGGGCCTTACTTCGCGCTGGAGCGCTGGCGCTTTAGCCAGCCGCAGCATTTTAGCTTCGACAGCGCGCGCATCCTCTCCAACCTCGGCGACCCGCTGACGGTTGAGGCGAACGGCGTCAGCGTTGAGTTAGGACGCGCCGAATCGCTGCTGCTGCCCGCCGCGCTGAAAGAGGCGACGCTGAGCGAGGCAGGTGAACTGCTGATTGGCTACGTGCCGGATCTGGCGCGTGACGTGGTGACGCCGCTGCGTCAGGCTGGCTATAACGAGGTGGAGATCGCTCGTCTGGGCGATCCGGAAGGAACGTTGCGTTAGGAGGTTTTATGCTGCCATACAGTATGCAGGGGCAGGGCGAAACCACCTTTGTATTGATGCATTACCTGGGCGGCTCGCATCGCACCTGGTTCCCCACGCTGCCTTATCTCGATCGCGATTTTCGCTGCGTGGCGCTCAATACGCCGGGCTTTGGCGATGCGTCGGAAAGGGATGGCTATGATGTCGCTTCAATGGCGCGACAGGTTGACGAGACCATCAGGGCGCTGGGGCTGAAAAAGGTGACTCTGGTCGGCCACTCGATGACCGGCAAAGTAGCGCTGGCGCTGGCCGCTGAACAGCCCAATTATCTGGCGCGGCTGGTGCTGGTAACGCCTTCGCCGCCGGGTCCGCAGCCGATGAGCGAAGAGGATCGTCAGGCGCAGGCGGCATATCAGGGGACACGGCAGGAGGCTGAAACCTTCGTCGACGGCGCCTGTTCTGCGCGTCTGCCGGATGCGCTGCGTGAGGTGGCCGTCGCCGATGCGCAACGCGCCAGCCTCGCGGCCTGGCACGCGTGGCCGCTGCACGGCAGCCGCGAAGACTGGCGTGACCGCATTGGCCGCCTTGAACTGCCCGCGCTGATGGTGCTGGGCAGTGAGGATGGCAATGTGCCGGGCGTCGAGGCGCAGCGGGAGATAATGCGTACGCATCTGCCGCAGGGCGAGCTGGAAATTATCGACGGCGCCGGGCATCTGATGCCGATGCAAACGCCGCAGGCGCTGGCAGAAAAGATGCTGGCCTTTGCGCGCCGCACGTTTTAGCAGTCGCGACGCGGGCTGCCTGTTAAAGGTCAGCAGGCACAGGCGCCAGAGCCGTTGTTAACCTGGCCAGGAAGCAAAAGCTCGTTCAGGCAACGCTGAGCGGGCATTTCCCTGGTCGAGTCGGCGACAGGGCGCAGGTGCCGTATTCAGTCCAGCGCTCGCTGGCGCTATCGTTGCGCGCGCTTCATGGCGCGCGGGGCTGGGAGCGGTGGCGCTGGCCGCATTGATCCTGTGGTGGCGGGCGGGCATCGCGCACTGTCAGCGGCCGTCTGAAAAGAGAGGCCGTTTCTGAAAAGCGGCGAGGGCCCGGCGTGACAGGTTGCTTGCGGTGCGTAATGCAAAAAGCCCGCTCAGGTTTCCCTGAGCGGGCTTTTCTAAATATGGCTCCTCTGACTGGACTCGAACCAGTGACATACGGATTAACAGTCCGCCGTTCTACCGACTGAACTACAGAGGAATCGGTTAAGTGGCGCGAATATTACCGTCAGCTTACCGGGCTGTCAACAGTAAAAAAACTATTACTATTCAGTTGGCTAGCTTTGCAGCAATTCACGCCTGCGGCAGATCCTCCTGTAGCGGTTCCGCCTGCGGACGCAGACGTCCTAGTGGGTCCTGCCGGTAAAAATGGGTCATGCGTCGATAGAAAGAGGGAAAGCGCTGCGCCAGCAACTCAGGCGCGCTGAAAAAGTATTCTGACAGCACCGCAAAGCATTCAGCCGGATCGGTCGCGGCATAGGCGTCGATGGTGGCGGCGTTTTCGCCCACCAGATCGACTTCCTCCTGAATGGCTTCCATCGCGGCGTGCAGATCCTGTTCCCAGCTGGCCACCTCGCGCAGCGGGATCGCCGGCACGCCGTTGGTATAGCCGCTGCCGCGCGCGTCCAGCTTGTGCGCCACTTCATGAACAATCAGGTTGAAGCCGCTGAGATCGAATGAGTCCTGAATATCGAGCCAGTTGAGAATAATCGGCCCCTGCTGCCAGCTCTGGCCTGACTGCACGCTGCGATCGCTGTGCACCAGCCCGTCTTCATCCTGCCAGCTATCTTCAGCGACAAACGGCGCGGGATAGATCAGCACTTCATGAAATCCATCCAGCCACTCCAGCCCCAGCTTCAGCACCGGTAAACAGAACAGCAGAGCGATACGTGCATGATGCAGCGCGTCCAGCTCCAGACCGGCCAGCGGCACCAGCCGCTTGTGCTGCAAAAATCGCTGCGCCAGCTGAACCAGCGTCTGCTCTTCATCCGGCTGGAGTGACGCAAAGATGGGCGACGCCAGCGCCTGTTGCCAGGGCAAAGGCGCAGGAGAAACTTTTTCTTTCCACGGCCATTTGATCATCGCAATACTCACTCGGCGAAACGTTATTAACGGCGTACCATGCCGCAGCCCGACTTTTCACGCAACCGTTGAACGCGCTAAAGCGGAAAGACGTCACAGCCTGCGATCAGACGCGGCGAAATTCGATCACCCATACCCACGGATTCACTTCCCAACTGGTGCCGCCGTACTGTTTTTCCCAGGCTTTGCGGTAGGCCTCTTTCGGGGCGATCGATTCATGGTTCATGGTGAAAAAGTGGTTCAGGAAATGTGAATCGGTCTGCACGCCTTCCGCCATAACGTCATCATCGCTGATCTCCTGAATGCGCTCCGCGCGCACGCCGGTAATCAACAGATCGATGCGGCTGGCCCAGCGCGGCATATGGATGCCGGTCTGCCAGCCGAAGGTTTCGCTCTCCTCGTCATGCTGCTGCCCTAACTCGCGGCTGTCGGCGCGATACTGGCAATATTTCGCCTGACGGAAATTAGCGGGCGCGCGTTCATAGGCCTCCAGCTCCGCCGTCGGCACAATCGGGCCGCGCCAGGTTTCGCGCACCCACAGCCGATCGCCCGGCTGGCCATAAGGACACTGATAGCTCAGGTTCGCCATGCTCATCATCTTTTTGCCGTGGAGATAGTTGCTGGTCACGTCAACGACATAGCACCCTTCGTGATTATCCTGTCCGGGGCCGAAAGGCTGCGACTTCATAATCCGCCGGGTTTGAGTTTGCTGGCCTGCCAACAGGGCGCGCACGCGTTGTTCAGAGAACAGAATTGGCCTTTCTTTCATGATATACCTCGTTTTTCTTCTTTTCTTAAGTACCCGGTAATGACTGTGTGGAACAGGC
>NZ_JANION010000089.1:0-11684 GCF_024610815.1 Mixta sp. | reverse complement strand
GCGCCAGGCCAATCCAGCCCCGGCTCCCCTCTTTGATCCCCGCCCGTTTCGCCAGCGCGCCCACTACCGGCATCAGCAGCGCGATGCGCCCCATATTGGAAGGCATCACAAACGCCAGCAGGTAGCTGATGACGATCACGCCGCCGACCATGCGCGGCCAGCTGCCGCTGAGATGCGGCGCCAGCCTGTACGCCAGCCGGTCGGCCAACCCGACTTTACGGATCGCGACGCCGAGAATAAAACCGCTTAGCACCAGCCAGAAGGCGGATGAGGCGAAACCGCCGAACACGCTGGCGGCGGGCGCGATATGCAGCAGCATCGCCGCAGCGAAAAACAGCAGCGCAGTAATGAATTCCGGCAGGCGCGCGCTGGCCCACAGCAGAATCGTCGCTGCGACGACCAGCGTCGTCAGCCAGAGATGGGGATCGGACGTGAACAACGGATAGCTCCTTGCCAGCGCAGCCGAAAAAAGCCTGATTTTTGGCTGATTAAGATTTCTTCTATTAGGGTTAAAGAGTATTGAATTTCATCACGGTCTGGTAAAGCGCTCCATGTCCGTATTTGTGATTGCAGTCACCGGAGGAAAAGCATGACCCATGCACAGCCGCAACCCGGCGCCGAAGAAGAACTGACATTGCTCGATCGCTACTGGCGCGCCGCCAACTATCTGTCGGTCGGCCAGATTTACTTAATGGATAATCCCCTGCTGCGCGAACCGTTACAACCCGAACATATTAAACCGCGCCTGCTGGGCCACTGGGGCACCACGCCCGGTCTGAACTTTATCTATGCTCACCTGAACCGCATTATCCGCCACCGCGACCTCAATATGATCTATATCTGCGGTCCGGGGCATGGCGGCCCCGGCATGGTGGCCAACACCTGGCTGGAGGGCAGCTACAGCGAGATCTACCCGGACATCAGCGAAGACGCCACCGGGATGCAGCGGCTGTTCAGGCAGTTCTCTTTCCCCGGCGGCATTCCCAGCCACGCCGCGCCGGAAACGCCCGGATCGATTAACGAAGGCGGCGAACTGGGCTACTCGCTTTCGCACGCGTTCGGCGCGGTGTTTGATTACCCCGATCTGATCGCCGCCTGCGTCATCGGCGACGGCGAGGCGGAAACCGGCCCGCTCTCTTCCAGCTGGCACGGCACCAAGTTCCTGAACGCCGCGCGCGACGGCGCGGTACTGCCGATCCTGCACCTCAACGGCTATAAAATCGCCAACCCGACGCTGCTGGGACGCAGCAGCGACGAGGATCTGCATCAGCTGTTCAGCGGCTACGGCTATGAGCCGCTGTTCGTTTGCGGCGACGAGCCGGAAAAAATGCACCGCCTGATGGCCGACACGCTGGACCGCGCCTTCGACAAGATCCGCGATTATCAACAGCGCGCCCGTCGCGGCGAGACGTCGGACGTCATCCCGCGCTGGCCGATGATTATTCTGCGCAGCCCGAAAGGCTGGACCGGTCCAAAAACCGTCGACGGCAAAAAAGTCGAGGATTTCTGGCGCGCGCATCAGGTGCCGGTCGCCTCCTGTCGCGAAGATGACGGCCACCGTCAGATTCTGGAACAGTGGATGCGCAGCTATCAACCGGAGACGTTGTTCGACGAGCAGGGCCGACTGCGACCGGAGCTGCGCGCGCTGGCGCCGCAGGGTGAGAAGCGGATGGGCGCTTCGCCCTATGCCAACGGCGGACGCCTGCGCCGCGAGCTGGATACGCCCGACATCCGCGAGTTCGCCGTGAATGTCACGACGCCCGGTGAAAAACAGGTGCAGTCCACCGAGGTGCTGGGCCAGTATCTGCGCGCCATCTTTGAACGCAATAAAGACAATTTCCGCCTGTTTGGGCCGGATGAAACGGCCTCCAACCGGCTCAGCAAAGTGTTCGACGTTACCAGCCGCACCTGGATGGAAGAGGTGCGCCCGTATGACGAACAGCTGGCCTCTGACGGACGGGTGATGGAGATTCTCAGCGAGCACCAGTGTCAGGGTTGGCTGGAAGGCTACCTGCTAACCGGTCGTCACGGCCTGTTTAACTGCTATGAAGCTTTTATTCATATCGTCGATTCGATGTTCAACCAGCACGCCAAATGGCTCAAGGTGACGCGCAAGCTGCCGTGGCGCAAGCCGGTCTCTTCGTTGAACTATCTGCTCTCCTCCCACGTCTGGCGCCAGGACCATAATGGCTACAGCCATCAGGACCCCGGCTTTATCGATCACGTCGCTAACAAAAAAGCGGATATCGTACGCATCTATCTGCCGCCTGACGCCAATACCCTGCTGTGGGTGGGCGATCACTGCCTGAAAACCTGGGATCGCATTAACGTGATTATCGCTGGCAAGCAGCCGGAGCCGCAGTGGTTGACGATGGATCAGGCGATTAAACACTGCGAGGCGGGCATGGGCGTCTGGCCGTGGGCGGGCACTGAAAAGCCGGGCGAGGAGCCGGATGTGGTGATGGCCTGTGCGGGCGACGTGCCGACGATGGAGACGCTGGCGGCGGTCGATCTGCTGCGCGAATACCTGCCGGAACTGCGCGTGCGCGTGGTCAACGTGGTGGATCTGATGGCGCTGCAAACCAAAGATCAGCATCCGCACGGCATGGAGGATGCGGCGTTCGATCAGCTGTTCACCGTCGACAAGCCGGTGGTGTTCGCTTTCCATGGTTATCCCAGCCTGATTCACCGTCTGACCTATCAGCGCAACAACCATCGCAACTTCCACGTACACGGTTTTATGGAAGAAGGCACGACTACTACACCGTTCGATATGACGGTGATGAACGAGCTGGATCGTTACCATCTGGCGCAGGATGCGATTCAGCGCGTGGCGTCGCTAACGGACAAAGCGGACGCGATTCTCGACGCGCTGGAGGAGAAAATCGCCGAGCATCATCGCTACGTGCGTGAATATGGCGAAGATGTGCCGGAAGTGCGCAACTGGAAATGGCCTTCGCAGCAGGGCAGCGGCGGCGCGCCGGAGTAACCTGGCGACACCGTTATAAAAGGGTGACAGAAACCGATAAGCAAAGCGTCCCGCGCTATGGACGGCGCGGGCCGAGCCGGCAGGGATGCCGTTTTGCGTCCTGCCGAACGGGTTATGTCGCCCGACGCGCACCCTCACCTTCAGAAGGGCGACATGAACCGGCGAGCAAAGCGTCCCGCGCCATGGACGGCGCGGGCCGAGCCGGCAGGGATGCCGTTTTTGCGTCTTTGCGAACGGGTTATGTCGCCCGACGTGCTCCTTATCAACCTCCGCCCCATGCTTCATACAGCATCCAGAGTGCGGTCAGCGCCAGCGACGCCGCCATCACGCCGTTGAACAACCGCCGCTTCCAGTCGATATCAAGCAACAGGCGCATCCGCTCCCCCAGCATCGCCCAGAGCAAAATACAGGGCAAATTCAGCAGCGCGTACCCCGCCAGCACTATCATTACGCCATTATCCGCAATATAGAGCAGCGCCACATTGCTGACCATCAGCCAGGCTTTGGGATTGACCGCCTGAAACAGCGCGCCGCCCAGCGTCGACATGGGCCGCTGACGCGCGGCGAGCGTCGGCGCCGATGCGCGCCAGATTTTCCATGACAGCCAGAGCAGCCAGCCGCAGCCCAGCAGCGTCAGCGGCAGGCGCATCTGCGTCATCCAGCCCAGCAGCAGCTCAAGCGCCATCGCCATCAGCAGCAGCTGGATCAAACAGCCGAGCAGAATGCCGCCCACCATCGGCAGCGTACGGCGCAGGCCAAAATTGACGCCTGAGGTCGCCAGCAGCAGATTATTGGGCCCCGGCGTTATTGACATCACGGTGACATAGCTGAAAAAAGAAGGATCAATCATGGCAAGCTCCGGCCTGAAAACAGAAGCTTTATGTTATGCAGCGGTCGGTAATGGTAACAGAGACAACAAAACAGTATTGTCAGGGGTACAGATTTTCAATTTATCAATTGTAACCATCAGCCCGGAGAGCAACTGTGTCTGTGACCTCGCCTGAAATCACGCGCTACCAACAGCTGGCGGACGACTTCGCCCGCGCCATTCAGGACGGCACCTGGCCGCCCGGCAGTCGTCTGCCCGCCATCCGACGCGTCGCCGCCGCGCAGCAGCTCAGCATCAACACCGTACTCAGCGCCTGGCGCGTGCTGGAGGATCGCGGGCTGATTGAGTCGCGCCCGCAGTCGGGCTATTACGTGCGCAGCGTGCTGCCCGCGCCGGAAAAAGTTCCTGGCTATCGCGCCACCGTGGCGGCGCCGGGACAGGCGCAGCTGGATTTGATCGATACGGTGTTCGCGGCGCAAAACCATCCCGACTACACCAATATTTCGCTCGCCTGCCCGCGCGACGGCGATTTCTATCCGGCGGCGAAGCTGGCGCGCATCACCGCCTCGCTGCTGCGACGCAATCCGCAGATGATTGGCCGCTATGCGCTGCCGCCAGGCAGTAAACGGCTGCGTGAGGAGATCGCGCGGCGCGCCAGCTATATGGGCATGAAGCTGACGCCGGACGGCGTCACGCTGACCCATGGCTGCATGGAAGCGTTGCAGCTGGCGTTGCGCGCCACAACCCGTCCGGGCGACTGCGTGGGCCTGGAAACGCCCACCTACTTCTTTCTCTTTCCCCTGCTCGCCAGCCTCGGTCTGACCGCGCTGGAAATCCCGACCGATCCGCAGCACGGTCTGTCGCTGGACGCGCTGGAAATGGTGCTGAGCGAGCGGCGCATTCAGGCGCTGATCGCCATGCCCGGCATGCAGAACCCGCTGGGATGCAGCATGCCGCTGGAGAATAAAAAACGGCTGGCGGCGCTGATGAACCATTGGCAGGTGCCGTTGATTGAGGATGGATTGTATGACGAACTTCAGGACCGCACGCCGCCGCTGCCGACCACCAAAGCGTTCGATCGTGACGGCTGGGTTATCTACTGCACCAGCTTTACCAAAACGGTGGCGCCCGATTTCCGCATCGGCTGGATGGCGGCCGGTCGCTTTTCGCAGGCGGTGGCGCGACTGAAGGCATTCTCCTCGATGGCGGAACCCACGCTGCTGTGCGAAACCCTCGCTCAGTTCCTGGCGACCGGCGGCTATGAGCGCCATTTGCGCACGCTGCGCCGCCGCTACGCGGCCAATCTCGACGAGGCGCGCGGCCTGATCGCCCAGCACTTTCCGGTCGGCACCCGCGCCACGCGTCCGCAGGGCGGCTTTGTGTTCTGGGTGACGCTGCCGGAACAGATCGACGCCGTGGCGCTGTTTCACCGTCTGTTGCAGGAGAAGATCTGCCTGACGCCCGGCGCGCTCTATACGCTGAGCGACCGCGCCGATCACGCGCTGCGTCTCTCCTGCTGCTACCCGTTCGACGAACGTTACCGCTACGCCATCAGCCGCGCGGGCGCGCTGGCCTGCGAGATGAGCGGTCTGCCGGCGGGCGCGGAGTGATCTTTTCAGAGCGGAGCCGGGCGAAAGCGTGCCCGCTCGCCGATCGTGCGCGCCAGTACTGCGCTACGGCGTGCCGTTGCGTCCCCATTTGACGTAGCCGTCGCGTCCCGTCAGCCGCTCATAGTAAGCGCGCACGGCGGGGTAGTTGGCATGTTCCAGCGGCGTCTCGTACCAGCGGTTTACCGACAGGCCGATGGGAATATCCGCCAGGGTGAAGCGGTCGCCAGCGATATAGCGACCCGTCTTTTGCAGCTGCTGGTTCAGAATGCCCATGGTCCAGGTCCAGCCTTTGCAGGCGGCAGCCAGCAGCTGCGCGTTCTGATGGGCAGGCGACTGGCGCACCAGCGACATAAAGGCGTAGCGCCAGGCGGTATTCAGCTCGGTGGCCTGCCAGTCGATCCACTGATCGACGCGCGCCCGTTCGCGCGGCGGCGTCGGATAGAGCCATTCGCCGCTGTAGCGGTTCGCCAGATAGCGGATGATAGTGTTCGACTCCCAGAGAATAAAATCGTCATCCTGAATCACCGGTATCATCGCGTTCGGGTTCAGCGCCAGAAAACGCGCATCGTGCGTCGATTTAAATCCCTCTCCCCACTCTTCCCGCTGATACGTCAGCCCCAGCTCGTCGCACAGCCATAATACCTTGCGGACATTGATCGAAGAGGCGCGCCCCAGAATTTTCAGCATCGTTTCAGCCATGAAAAGTAAATGTCGGTATCGTTATTCATAGTTGCCCTGATTGACGTTAGCAACAGAAACGCGTTAGTAATCAGGTTTCTGTTTCACAACGGTGGGAAAATAATGGCAACTCCGCTTCCTTTTAAGCAGGTCGATGTTTTCAGCAGCGCGCCTTTCAGCGGCAATCCGCTGGCGGTGATCCTTGACGCCAGCGCGCTGAGCGATGCGCAAATGCAGCGCATCGCCCGCTGGACGAATCTTTCCGAAACCACTTTCGTGCTGCCGCCGACGCATCCTGACGCCGACTATCGGGTGCGCATCTTTACCATCGAAGGCGAACTGCCTTTTGCCGGACATCCCACGCTGGGCACCGCCCACGCGCTGCTGGAGGCGGGACATCAGCCGAAAACGCCGGGCCGCATGGTACAGGAGTGCGGCGTCGGTCTGGTGCAGATCGCTATCGGCAGAGGCGGTGAACTGGCGTTTGCCGCGCCGGAAGCGACGCTGTCGGCATGGCAGCATCCCGGCATCGCTGCGGCGCTGAACAGCGAGGCTTTTGATATGCAACACACCGTGACCATCGTCGATATGGGGATTCGCTGGCTGCTGGTGCCGATGACGTCGGCGCAGGCGGTGCTGGATATCAACCCCGACGTGCCGCGCCTGGCGCAGCTGCTGGCGGACGCCGGGGTAACCGGCCTGATGCCGTTCGGCCCGTCTGACGACGGCGAGGTGGCGTATGAGGTGCGCGGCCTGCTGGTGGAACAGGGCGCGCTGACGGAAGATCCGGTTACCGGCAGCGCCAACGCCTGCCTGGCGCGCTATCTGGCGGCGCAGGGGATGCCGCAGGACTACCTGGCGCGCCAGGGCACCGCCATTCAGCGCGACGGTCGTATCAGCGTGCGCTTCCGCGACGACGGCATCTGGATTGGCGGCGCGACGCTGACGGCGATCGACGGCGTCCTGACGGTCTGATTTACAGGAACATGCCGCCGGAGGCCTCTATGCGCTGGGCGGTGATCCAGCGCGTTTCATCGCTGAACAGCGCCGCCACCGCATAGCCGATATCGTCCGGCAATCCGGCGCGGCCCATCGCGGTTTGCGAGGCGATCCAGGCGTTGACCTCAGGATTGTCGCGCACCGAACCGCCGCCAAAATCGGTCTCGATCGCCCCCGGCGCCAGGATATTCACGGCGATGCCGCGCGCGCCCAACTCGCGCGCCTGATAGCGCGTCAGCACTTCCATCGCGCCCTTCATTGAGGCGTAGGCGGCATAACCCGGCAGGCTGAAACGCGCCAGGCCGGTGGAGACGTTAAGTATGCGTCCGCCATCATTAATCAGCGGCAGCAGCCGCTGGGTGAGGAAAAACGGGCCTTTAAAATGGGTAAGCATCAGGGTATCGAACTGCGCTTCGGTGGTATCGGCGAACGCGCCGTAAAGCCCGACGCCGGCATTGTTCAACAGATAATCAAAGCGCTGCCGCTGCCAGCGGCTTTGCAGCGTCTCTTCCAGCCGCGCGACAAAATCGCCGAAACTTTGCACGTCCGCCACGTCCAGTTGCAGCGCGGCGGCCTGTCGCCCCAGCGCCTGCATTTCCGCTACGACCGCTTCCGCCTCCTGCTCGCCCTGGCGCCACGTAATAATGACGTCCACGCCCTTTTCCGCCAGCTTCAGCGCCGCATTACGCCCTAAACCCCGGCTGCCGCCGGTAATTAACGCAATTTTATCGACCATTTGATTAACTCCGCTTTATCAGTGAGTGAAAAAACAGCATATTGAAATCAGTGGCGGGGATAAACTATGCTCAATGCGCTTCATTGTTTCATTTTTGACAACAAATGGTGCATAAATGGATAAAATTCACGCAATGAAGGTGTTTGTTACCGTCGCTGAAATGGAAAGTTTCACGCGCGCGGCGGAGAGTCTCGGCCAGCCGAAGGGCAGCCTCTCCCGGCAGATTCAGGCGCTGGAGGATCGCATGGGCGCGCGGCTGCTGCACCGCACCACGCGCCGCGTCCAGCTGACCCAGGACGGGTTGGTCTATTACGAGCGCTGCCGCGATGTGCTGGCGACGCTGGAAGAGATGGATACCCTGTTCCAGAAAGAACCGGCGACGCTTAGCGGCCGCCTGCGCGTCGATATGCCGGTCGCGCTGGCGACCGATATCATCATCCCCCAACTGCCGCAGTTTTTGCAGCACTATCCCGGCCTTGAGCTGGAGCTGAGCAGCAGCGACCGTCAGGTAGACGTGATCCGCGAAGGGTTCGATTGCGTAGTGCGCATCGGCCAGCTACAGGATTCCGGGCTGATGAGCCGCACGCTGGGACATCTGCCGATGATCAACTGCGCCAGTCCCGATTACCTGATGCGTTTCGGCATGCCGCTCCGGCTGGAAGATCTCTCGCAGCATGCGATGGTGCACTACAGCCAGCAGCTGGGCAGCGCGCATAGCGGCTTTGAATTTTTCGACGGTCAGCGCAGTCACTTTATCCAGACCGGCGGCGCCCTGACGGTGAATTCGACGCCCGCCTATCGTCACGCCTGCCTGGCCGGGCTGGGGATTATTCAGGTGCCGCGCCATGGCGTGCAGGCGCTGCTGGAGAATCAGCGGCTGGTAGAGGTGCTTCCCCATTTTTGCGCCCGCCCGATGCCGCTGTCGCTGCTCTGGCCGCATCGCCGCAACCTGGCGCAGCGGGTCAGGGTATTTATGGAGTGGCTGACGCAGGCGATGAAAGGCACCATCACGTAACAGCGCAGCTATAATGACATTTTGACGCCTAAACAGAAGGATGACTCCGGTTCATGACGGACAAATATTCGCAGCCTCCCGAACAGCGGCAGGAAAAGAAGCCGCTCATTAATATTAAAACCGGCAATCACACCGTGGATCGCTCCATTACTCGCGTCTCGCGCTTTGTCAGCTGGTTTCAGTCGATTCCGGCGGTGGCGCACTTTATTCGCGCCGGAGAGCGCTTTACCGACCGTCTCGGCAGTCAGTTCGGCGCCGCCATTACCTATTTTTCCTTTTTATCGCTGATCCCGATTTTGATGGTCTCGTTCGCCGCCGTCGGCTTCGTGCTGGCGTCGCATCCGACGCTGCTGAACGAGCTGATCGATCGCATCGTCAGCAGCATCAGCGATCCGACCTTAGCCAATACGCTGAAAAACACCGTGCATACTGCCGTGCAGCAGCGCACCACGGTGGGCATTACCGGCCTGCTGGTGGCGCTCTATTCCGGCATCAGCTGGATGGGCAACCTGCGCGAGGCGATCCGCGCGCAGTCGCGCGACGTCTGGGAACGCGGCGCGCAGGATAAAGAGAAAATCTATTTTAAATATACCCGCGACTTTATCTCGCTGATGGGACTGGTGTTTGCGCTGGTGATCACCCTGTCGCTCACCTCTATCGCAGGCGCTGCGCAAGATGCGATCGTGCGCGCGCTGGGGCTGGAAGGCATTGAGTGGCTGCGCCCGGCGATGACGCTGATCGCGCTGTCGATCTCTATCTTCGCCAACTATCTGCTGTTCCTGTGGATTTTCTGGATTTTGCCGCGCCACCGCCCGCATAAGAAAGCGTTGCTGCGCGGCACGCTGCTGGCGGCTATCGGCTTCGAGGTGATCAAATTCATCATGACGCTGACGCTGCCGAAGCTGGCCACATCGCCTTCTGGCGCCGCTTTCGGCTCCGTGCTGGGGCTGATGGCGTTCTTCTACTTCTTTGCGCGCCTGACGCTGTTCTGCGCCGCCTGGATCGCCACCGCCGAGTATAAGGACGATCCGCAGCTCACCCTGCGCCGGAAAAAATAACGCAGCGGGCAACGACGCGGCAGAGCAGAGGAAAATGCCGCGTCTTGCGCAAAAATTCGCCATAAGCCAGCATGAATAACTGACGCCTCACTTTTATTTCCCCGTTTTGCAGTGATTCACGCCAGAAAACGCGTCGTTCGCCCTGCCATCCGCCGGTAAAGCTTTCATGCTAAAAATTATCCACTTTTTGTCCTGTAAGGCAGGCGCGGCGCGGCTTTTCGCCATTGAACCCGTTTCAGCCAGTGCGTAAGATTCTTTGTCCGGGTTTACAAATAAGAAACAATTATGCAAGCATCCATCGCACCAACTCTCGACACCGAAAACGGCGACACGCCGGTTAATTCGCGCGGAAAAGTGGTCATCGCCTCGCTGGTCGGCACCGCCATCGAATTCTTCGATTTCTATATCTACGCCACCGCCGCCGTGATCGTTTTTCCGCATATCTTCTTTCCGCAGGGCGACGCCACCGTTGCGACGCTACAGTCGCTGGCCACCTTCGCCATCGCTTTTATTGCGCGTCCTATCGGCTCGGCGCTGTTCGGCCACTTCGGCGATCGCGTCGGACGTAAGACGACGCTGGTCGCTTCGCTGCTGACCATGGGCATTTCAACGGTGGTAATCGGCCTGCTGCCAGGCTATGACACCATCGGCGTATTCGCGCCGCTGCTGCTGGCGCTGGCGCGTTTCGGCCAGGGGCTGGGACTCGGCGGCGAATGGGGCGGCGCGGCGCTGCTGGCGACGGAAAACGCGCCGGCGAAAAAGCGCGCGCTCTACGGTTCGTTCCCGCAGCTCGGCGCGCCAATCGGCTTTTTCTTCGCTAACGGCACTTTCCTGCTGCTCTCCTGGCTGCTGACCGACCAGCAGTTTATGAGCTGGGGCTGGCGCGTGCCGTTCGTGCTCTCCGCGGTGCTGGTGATTATCGGCCTTTACGTGCGCATATCGCTGCATGAAAGCCCGGTGTTCGCTAAGGTGCAGAAAGAGAAAAAACAGGTGCGCGTGCCGATCGGCACCCTGCTCAGCAAGCATCTGGGCGCGACCATTCTCGGCACCTTTATTATGCTGGCGACCTACACGCTGTTTTACATTATGACCGTCTACTCGATGAGCTACGGCACCGCGCCGGTTCCCGCCGGACTTGGTTTCTCACGCAACAGCCTGCTGTGGATGCTGATGGTGGCGGTGATCGGCTTCGGCGTGATGGTGCCGATCGCCGGTCTGCTGGCGGATCGCTTTGGCCGCCGCAAGACCATGATTGTGATTACGCTCGGCATCCTGCTGTTCGCCCTGCTGTTCCCGACGCTGATGGCCTCCGGCAGCCAGGCGATGATGATGCTGTTCCTGCTGATCGGCCTGAGCATTATGGGGCTGACCTTTGGCCCGATGGGCGCGCTGCTGCCGGAGCTGTTCCCGACGGAAGTGCGCTATACCGGCGCGTCGTTCTCCTACAACCTGTCGTCGATCCTCGGCGCCTCGGTCGCGCCCTATATCGCCGCCTGGCTGAACGCCAACTATGGGCTGTTCGCCGTCGGCCTCTACCTGGCGGCGATGGCGCTGCTGACGTTGATTGCGCTGATCGCCTGTAAAGAGACGCGCCATCAAACGCTGTATGAGGCCTGACGGCGCAGGACTTACCCTGCAATGAAAAAGAACAAGGCCGCCTTCGGGTGAATGCTGGTCAGTTAAAGCGTTGAGGCCCGAAAATTCGGGCCTCTGACGGCGTGAAACCGGGCTGAAAACCTGTTTCCGCTATTTTCCCGATAAGCAATATAA
>NZ_JANION010000088.1:0-5022 GCF_024610815.1 Mixta sp. | reverse complement strand
TTTGAGATGGCCATTGCCGTCAAATGAGATGTTCCGATCCTGCGGCATAAGACGGAATTTTTTGTTTTCAAAGCAACGGATAAAAGTAAAAGAACAGGAGAGAAAGGGAAGAGAAGAGCGATGCCGCTTATAGAGGCGCATAGGCCTATAAAGAAAAAGCGGGCCGCGGCCCGCTTCAGAGTTCGATTTCGATATCGCCGTTGGCTTTACAGCAGCAGGGCAGGATCTCGCCCTGCTGGATAAAGGCCAGCGGCTGCCCGGCGTAGCTGACTTCTCCCTTCACCAGGCGCGTGCGGCAGGAGCCGCAGTAGCCTTCGCGGCACTGATACTCGATACAAATATTATTCGCTTCCAGCAGCGCCAGCAGCGAGGGATGCTCGTCGGTGCATTCAAGCTGCGCGCCGGAAACGCGCAGTTTGATCGTCATACCCGCCATAATTACAGCTGGAAATCGTCGAAGTCGTTTTCACCCACTTCCGAATCGATCTGACCCACCAGGTAGGAGCTGACCTCTACTTCCTGCGGCGCCACCTGCACGTTGTCGGAAACCAGCCAGGCGTTGATCCATGGAATCGGGTTAGAACGCGTCTGGAACGGCAGATCCAGGCCCACCGCCTGCATACGGATATTGGTGATGTACTCGATGTACTGGCAAAGAATATCTTTGTTCAGGCCGATCATCGAGCCGTCGCGGAACAGGTATTCCGCCCACTCTTTTTCCTGCACCGCCGCCAGCTTGAACAGGTCGTAGCACTCCTGACGGCACTCCTGGGCGATCTCCGCCATTTCCGGGTCGTCTTCACCGCTGCGCATCAGGTTCAGCATATGCTGGGTGCCGGTCAGGTGCAGCGCTTCGTCGCGGGCGATCAGGCGAATGATTTTCGCGTTGCCTTCCATCAATTCGCGCTCGGCAAAGGCAAAGGAGCAGGCGAAGCTGACGTAAAAGCGGATCGCTTCCAGCGCGTTGACGCTCATCAGGCAGAGATAAAGCTGTTTCTTCAGCGCGCGCAGGTTAACGGTAATGGTTTTGCCATTGATCTGATGCGTGCCTTCGCCGAGCAGATGCCAGTAGTTGGTCATCTCGATCAGATCGTCGTAGTAGCCGGAAATATCGCTGGCGCGCTTCAGGATCTGCTCGTTGGTGACGATATCATCGAACACCAGCGACGGATCGTTGACGATGTTGCGGATGATATGCGTATAAGAGCGCGAGTGGATGGTCTCTGAGAAGGCCCAGGTCTCTACCCAGGTTTCCAGCTCCGGGATCGAGATCAGCGGCAACAGCGCCACGTTCGGGCTGCGGCCCTGGATGGAGTCGAGCAGCGTCTGATATTTCAGATTGCTGATAAAAATGTGCTTTTCATGCTCCGGCAGCGCCTGGAAGTCGATGCGGTCGCGCGACACGTCCACCTCTTCCGGACGCCAGAAGAAGGAGAGCTGCTTTTCAATCAGCTTTTCGAAGATGTCATATTTCTGCTGATCGTAACGCGCGACGTTAACCGGCTGGCCGAAGAACATCGGTTCCAGCAGCTGATCGTTTTTATTCTGAGAAAACGTGGTGTAAGCCATAGTTCATTCCACATGCTAACGGGACAGGCTGGCGCTGCGGTAAAGCAGCGCGCTGACAGCCGTTTTGACCGCGCGCCGCGCGGCCTGCCATGTTTGCGGCTCCGCCTGCTGGCGGGGCCAGAAGAAAAGTCATGGCCGGTTTGCGCCGGCCAGACCCGATTAAATTTTACAGGCGCCGCTTTCGCAGCCGTCGTCCTGGATAGAAGGCGCGATATCATCCTGCGCATCTTCCGCACCGTCACGGGTGTTCTGATAGTAGAGCGTCTTCACGCCGAACTTATAGGCGGTCAGCAGATCTTTCAGCAGCTGCTTCATCGGCACCTTGCTGTTCGGGAAGCGCGACGGATCGTAGTTGGTGTTGGCGGAGATCGCCTGGTCGATAAACTTCTGCATCAGACCCACCAGCTGCAGATAGCCGTCGTTGCCCGGCATTTCCCACAGCAGCTCATAGCTCTCTTTCAGACGCTCATACTCCGGCACCACCTGGCGCAGGATGCCGTCTTTCGACGCTTTGATGCTGATGTGGCCGCGCGGCGGCTCAATGCCGTTGGTGGCGTTGGAGATCTGCGAAGACGTCTCAGACGGCATCAGCGCGGAGAGCGTGGAGTTGCGCAGGCCGTGCTCTTTGATCGAGGCGCGCAGCGTATCCCAGTCGAGGTGCAGCGGCTCGTTGCAGATCGCATCCAGATCTTTCTTGTAGGTATCGATCGGCATGATGCCCTGCGCGTAGGTGGTTTCGTTGAACCACGGGCAGGCGCCCTGTTCCTTCGCCAGCTCGTTAGAGGCTTTCAGCAGGTAGTACTGAATGGCTTCGAAGGTTTTGTGCGTCAGGTTGTTGGCGCTGCCGTCGGAGTAGCGCACGCCGTGCTTCGCCAGATAGTAAGCGAAGTTGATGACGCCAATGCCCAGCGTGCGACGGCCCATTGCGCCGCGTTTCGCCGCCGGAATCGGGTAGTCCTGATAGTCGAGCAGGGCATCGAGCGCGCGTACCGCCAGGGTCGCCAGTTCTTCCAGATCGTCCAGGCTCTCAATCGCACCCAGGTTAAAGGCGGAGAGGGTGCAGAGGGCGATTTCGCCGTTCTCGTCGTTCACATCCATCAGCGGCTTGGTCGGCAGCGCGATTTCCAGGCAGAGGTTGGACTGGCGTACCGGCGCGATAGCCGGATCGAACGGGCTGTGGGTGTTGCAGTGGTCGACGTTCTGGATGTAGATACGACCGGTGGAGGCGCGTTCCTGCATCATCAAAGAGAAGAGATCGACTGCCTTCACGCGCTGCTTGCGGATGCTCTCATCCTGCTCATATTTGGTATAAAGACGCTCGAACTCGTCCTGATCGGCGAAGAACGCGTCATACAGGCCCGGCACGTCCGACGGGCTGAACAGGGTGATATCCTGGCCTTTCAGCAGGCGCTGATACATCAGCTTGTTGATCTGTACGCCGTAGTCCATGTGGCGCACGCGGTTGCCTTCCACGCCGCGGTTGTTTTTCAGCACCAGCAGGCTTTCCACTTCCAGATGCCACATCGGGTAGAAGAGGGTGGCCGCGCCGCCGCGCACGCCGCCCTGAGAACAGGATTTCACCGCGGTCTGGAAATGTTTGTAGAACGGGATACAGCCGGTATGGAACGCTTCGCCGCCGCGGATCGGGCTGCCCAGCGCGCGGATGCGACCGGCGTTGATGCCGATGCCGGCACGCTGTGAAACATATTTCACGATGGCGCTGGAGGTGGCGTTAATCGAGTCGAGGCTGTCGCCGCACTCAATCAGCACGCAGGAGCTGAACTGACGGGTCGGCGTGCGCACGCCGGACATGATCGGCGTCGGCAGGGAAATCTTAAAGGTGGAAACCGCGTCATAGAACCGTTTCACGTAATCCAGGCGAGTTTCGCGCGGATAGTTGGAGAACAGGCAGGCGGCGACCAGGATATAGAGGAACTGGGCGCTTTCATAAATTTCGCCGCTGACGCGGTTCTGCACCAGATACTTGCCTTCCAGCTGCTTCACCGCCGCGTAGGAGAAGTTCATATCGCGCCAGTGATCGATAAAGCTGTCCATCAGCTCGAACTCTTCACGGCTGTAGTCTTCCAGCAGGTGGCGGTCATATTTGCCCATCTCCACCATGCGTGAGACCTGATCGTAAAGCGCCGGCGGCTCGAACTGGCCGTAGGCTTTTTTACGCAGGTGGAAGATAGCCAGGCGCGCGGCCATGTACTGGTAATCCGGCGCGTCACGCGAGATCAGGTCCGCGGCGGCCTTGATGATGGTCTCGTGGATATCGGAGGTTTTAATGCCGTCGTAGAACTGGATGTGGGAACGCAGCTCAACCTGGGAAACGGAGACGTTTTGCAGGCCTTCCGCCGCCCAGTCGAGAACCCGGTGGATTTTGTCCAGATTGATGCGCTCTTTGCGGCCATCGCGTTTAGTGACGAGCAGACTCTGATTCATGTCGCGTTTTACCTGTCCGTGAAAAAAATATCCCCCGTTTATACACAGCTTGCTCTTTGTGAGTAACTCTGTGGATAAACACTATATATAGGGGGTGGAGAATGAATGAACAACTAGATGGTGAGTATTCTAGTAATTTATCCCTGCTTAACAAGCCTTGATTTTCGTTACGAATTCGTGATCGCAGGCTGGCTAATTTCCTAAGTCCGCGTTTCATAAGGCTGGCAGCGGATGTCAATGGTTTGAAAAAAAAACTTAGAATTTGATCGAGCGCCTGATTCTTGCTCAGCGGGCAAAAATCCGCTTTTTTTTCTGGCAAAAGGGTCTACGCGCTCTGCGAGCCGGCCCGTTTACACGTCAGTCTGCGTCGTGCTGGTTTGGCGCTGATATCGGACAGGCGGCGAGCAAAGGGGTAATTTCACTTTGTAATAATAAAGCTGGTTATTTTCTCCGCTGTACAGGCCGACGTTTAGCATCCGTCTTATTCTGTTTATTCAGATAATTCCTGGGTGCCTCTGTTTAATTTTTAAAAATATCAACCAGAAAACAGACCGTTTTCTGTTTGTGATTGTTATCACTAAACTGACATCTTTTTTCTCCGCAACACGCGTTTAACCTGTCTTCTTAACTTATCCGTCCAGCCGCTTTTTTTCGTAACCCCTGATGATTTAAGCCATTTATTGCCTGTATGTGAGGGCGATAGCGCCGGGCAGGTGAGTAAGATTTTTCATGGAGGTCACTTTTTTTTAATGCGGTGTTAATCACATTATTCATGCCTTTATAAATATATAAAAAAGCACTTCATTTAAAATGAAACATCGGTTCAATTATATAAAGGCCGGAAATCATGATAAATAAATCAGTACCTCTGGGACAAAACAGAAGAATCACCGTGGGCCATCAGCTGGCCTACGGCGGCGGGAACCTGCTGGGAAGCGGCGCGCTGGCTATCGCCGGCGCCTGGCTGCTCTATTTCTATACCACCTTTTGCGGCCTCTCTTTACTGGA
>NZ_JANION010000086.1:0-6058 GCF_024610815.1 Mixta sp. | reverse complement strand
GGTATATGGCCAGGTTATTCCCTGAACCGCTGCCGTTTTCCTGTTTGTTAATGCGTTTATAAAACGTCATCATTTTTTATTCAACGAAATACCCTGTTTTTTACAGGGGTTTTATCTTCTGTGCTGCGGTACAAAATGCATTATTTCGCTGAATATTTCCCTTATTACCCTGGTATTTTCTGATAAAGTAATCGTCAGATAAGCAAAAGTGAATAAATAAACTTTCGTTGCGGCTTCGTTCTCCCGTTAGCATAAATTAACGTTACATTTTTCGCCCCCGATAATAGACGCCATCGTCTGATAATCATTACCGCACGGCTGTAAGGCTGGGCGCTCTTCCCCAACCCTTGCGCGCTATCAAAGGCGCCGCGGCGAATTTTTCCGGCGGATAATGAGCCATCAGGCTATTATCCAGCGATTATCTTCTTTACCGGGACAATATCATCCTGGCACAGCCTTAAGCTAAAGGCCATCATCGAAAGCGACGATTATATATAGCTAACAGGTGTATTTCTGACGATAACCTTTAAGCAGTAAATTGGCCACACTTCCTGCGCGTTTAAACGGCGCGCCATTAACGGCTCCGCCTGCCGCATCGCTAATTATTTGATGAAAAGAAGGCGATGACGCCAGCAAGAATTCACATTGTGGGCAGGAAAATAAATTGCATGGCCAGCCAGGTCAAGACTGAAATGCGGTTTTCAGAGATATCTCTATAATATGCAACAGGTATCGCTTATTTTTGCGGATGCAAAAACAGGTTAAATAATATCAATGACAGGGAACAATAACGTAACGGCGACATACACGGAAGGATACACTTTTTTTTCCGTTAAAGCGCCATGTTCAAAGTGATTTTCTCTACTGCCGCCTATTAACAGGCGTCCATGCCCGCCAGGTTAATCTTTGTCGCGGCTTTCATAGCGCTCTTTTGCATCCAGCGCTTCCTGTTCGCTTTCATGTTCGCTAATCAGCGAGTTGGGTTTCGGATGATCGGCGCGCAGTTCGTAACGCGTTACGCTCTCTCCTGCTGCCCCTTTATCAACCTGAACAATGCGCGCTTCACGTGGATAGGGTGGTCTGCTCGGCATAATGTCTTCCCTCTTTTGATGAAAGTGGTATCCGTTACTCTCCGTTCGCCTGCGGCGGAGATCGTTCGCCTGTCAGCGTTCGTAGCGTAAGTATAGACAATGAGACCGAGGCGCTGTCGCTTCAGAAAAGAAAGGTAACAAAAACAGATATTCCTGACGGTCGGGCTGTCGCCCGCCTTTAGCTGGCGCGCGCCAGCGAAAGCGCATCCAGAATCTGCGTGGCCACCTGTTCAGGCGGCTGCATCGCATTGATAATATGGTGCGCCGTTTGCTGATAGAGGGCTTCGCGTTGATGAAGCACTTCCGTCATCTCTTCAGTAATGGGTCGGCCGGTCAGAGTGGGCCGCTGCGAGCTTTGCGGATAAGCCGAGAGACGTGAAGCCAGCACGCTGGCGCTGGCCTGCAGCCAGATGACGCTGCCACGCTCTTGCATAAAGCGACGATTGATCTCCGCCAGCACCATACCGCCGCCCGTAGCGACGATGGTTTCCGGCGCGCTTACCGCCATCAGCGCCTGCGTTTCCCGGTGGCGAAAGCCTTCCCAGCCTTCGGCGGCGACAATATCGGCCACCGTCTGTCCGCTGACCTGCTGTAAATAGTGGTCGGTATCGTGAAAATCATAGCCCAGCGCCTGCGCCAGCAGTTCGCCCACGGTAGTTTTACCGCAGCCACGCGCGCCGATTAAAAAAATGGGTGACGACATAACAGGCTATCCTCCGCCAGCGCTGCGTAACGCCGCAGTTGGCTGATCATAATGTGTATGCCCGGCATCATACCGGCAAAAAAAAATCCGGGCCAGCTGTAACGTTGTTTTTACGCAAGGAAAGTGAGGATATCTGTGCATCTTAGCGAACAAAAACCAGCGGCTACACTAAGCCAGTATGTCAGCGCGCGACTAGCCAGTATGTCAGCGCGCGACAGATGGCAATATTTACTTACGCAGTGTTAATTTACTTTCCCCGCGCAGCGACCAGAATAAACAGATAACGCTTGTTTAAGGAGGTTTCCATGCAGAGCGAAGAACAACGTCTGATAGAGAGTCTGTTCAGCCGACTAAAACAGGCTGAGAGCCAGTCTGCGCCCCGCGATGCGGCCGCGGAGCGCCTGATTGAGCAGCAGCTGCGTCAGCAGCCTGCCGCGCCCTACTATATGGCGCAGGCTATCCTGATTCAGGAGGCGGCGATGAAGAAGCTGAGCGCGCAGGTGAACGATCTGGAAAGCCGTCTGGCGCAGGCGCAACAACAACAACCGGCGCGTCAGAGCGGCGGATTTTTATCCGGGCTGTTCGGCGGCGGTCAGCGCCACACAGCGCCCCAGCAGCCGGCGTGGAACAATGCGCAGCAACAACAGCCCTACGGCCAGCAGCCCTATAATGCGCAGCAACAGCCTTACGGCCAGCAGCCCTACAGCGCGCCCGCGCCGCGCGGCAGCGGCTTTCTCGGCGGCGCGCTGCAAACGGCAGTGGGCGTGGCGGGCGGTGTAGTAATGGCGGATATGCTGACCAGCATGTTCCACCACTCTCAGCCGCAGGAAATTGTGAATATTATTAACGAACCGGCGCTGCCGGAGCCGGAACAGCTGGACACCAGCCTGGACACCTTTAACAACGGCGACGATCGCGCCTTTTTACAGGACGCCAGCTGGGAGCAGGATGATAATGCCGGCTTCGGCGGCGATGATTTCGGCAATGACGATTTCAACGATGACGACAGCTTTATCTAAATCTAAGCGGTAAATTTTCGCGACCAGCGTCTGCCTGGCTGGTCGCCCTGCCTTACTGCGCGGCGTCGCGTTTGCGTCGCTGGCGCGCCAACAACCATTTATCCAGCTCAGCGGCGAACTGCTGGCGATCTCGCTGGTTCAACGCCGCCGGGCCACCGGTCTGCACGCCGCTCGAACGCAGCGTATCCATAAAATCGCGCATGGTGAGCCGTTCACGAATCGTCGCCTCGCTGTAGCGCTCGCCGCGCGGATTGAGCGCAGCCGCCCCCTTCGCCAACACTTCCGCCGCCAGAGGAATATCGGCGGTGATCACCAGATCCGTCGCGCTGACGCGCTGAACGATTTCGTTATCCGCCACGTCAAACCCAGCCGCGACGCGCAGCGTGCGGATAAAACGCGAAGGCGGCACAGCAAGCGGCTGGTTAGCCACCAGAATCAGTTCGATCTGGCTGCGCTCCGCCGCACGATAGAGAATATCTTTGATCACTTTCGGACACGCGTCGGCGTCCACCCAAATTGGCATCGGTTTACCTGTCAGGAGTGGGGAATAATGCTGATTTTGCCGTTCTTCTCCAGAATGGCAAACTTTATCTGATCGAGACGCTCCAGCCCCTGGGAACTGCGCGCCGAGGCGAGGATATCTTCAGCGGTGATGCCCGCCTTTTTCGCCCGATGCGCCAGAAGTTTGCCATCTTCGACTAAAATCAGCGATGCGCCGTCGATCAGCAGTTCAAGACGCGGAAACCAGGCCTTGAACTTGCCGAGGAAAATGTCCATCACAATCAGCGTAATGATGGTCAGACCCGCGCCGGTCACCGAAAAGTCGTTGCCCAGCAGCGCCTGCTGCGTCGCCTCGCTGATAATCAGCAAAAGAATAAAGTCGAAACTGGTCATCTCCAGCAGCGTACGGCGCCCGGCAATTTTCAGCACCACCATCAACAAGAAGTACATACTTACCGCGCGTAATACCGTTTCCATCTCTCTGCTCCTGGGGATAAACCCACTGTTTGTTAGGGATAAACCCACTGAGTAAAACCCACCTGCGCGCCGCTGCTGTCGCTAACGACGAAGGCGTATTTGCCCGGCGACTGCGGCTGCCCACCCAACCAGACGGTGGCGCCGCGATTCATATTCTGCGTTTTGTACCAGAGCGTCAGGGAAGCTTCGCTGCTCTCCGCGCGCAACGGCTGCGGCTGGATATTTTGCAGCTGGAAATTATCCACCCCATCGCCGCTGAGCGTAATGCTGTACAGCCCGTCGCGCAGCGCATGCAGGCGGATAGTCATCGCCATATCGCTCTGCTGACGTGCAAAGCGCTCATACTTGACCTCCAGGTTACCGTGCGGCGAGACCTGTTTCCTGTCGCTGAGAAAGCCTTTCGAGAATAAGCCGCAGGCGCCGCTCACTACTATCGCCAGCAGTAGCGCATATCCAACCTTCTGAATACGCCATTCCAGCCGTTGCCAGCGCATATGCTCCTGTACGGGATAGCGGCGGTTCCGCGTTTCATCTTGCTGAAAATCGTCCATTTTCCTCTCCTCCGGTAACGCTTTGAGTTTAGCCGAAGCTGGATAAAGCGGCAGAATGACGTAAGCTGGTGCACAATTGAAAACGGCTAAGCAGAGGGAAAACCATGCTGGAAAAGAAAATAGGTTTTATTGGCTGCGGCAATATGTCCAAAGCCATTATCGGCGGGCTGGTTGCTGGCGGTCAGGTAAAGGCTGACCAGATTTGGGTCTACGATCATAAATCAGAAACCAATCAGCAGATGGCGCAGCAGTATGGTCTCAATCCAGCGCAAAGCGCGGAAGAAGTGGCGCGCGAAGCGGATATCCTGTTCGGCGCGGTTAAGCCCAACGTAATTTTAAAAGTATTGAAAGAGGTAGCGGGCGCCCTGAATAAAGAGACGCTGGTCGTCTCTATCGCTGCGGGCGTCACGCTCGACGCGCTGGCGGGCGTGCTGGGACACGACCGAAAAATTGTGCGCGTGATGCCAAATACGCCTGCGTTAGTGAATGAGGGCATGACCTCGGTTACGCCAAACGCGCTGGTGACGCCGGAAGAGACCGATGAAGTGCTGGCTATCTTCAACAGCTTCGGTAAGGCGGAGACGGTGCCGGAATATCTGATCCACGCAGTCGTCGGCGTCAGCGGTTCAGCGCCCGCGTATGTATTTATGTTTATCGAAGCGATGGCCGACGCGGCGGTGCTGGGCGGCATGCCGCGCGCGCAGGCCTATCAGTTCGCCGCTCAGGCGGTCAAAGGCGCGGCGCAGATGGTGCTGGAAACCGGCAAACATCCCGGCGAACTGAAAGATATGGTCTGCTCGCCCGGCGGCACCACCATTGAGGCAGTGAAGGCGCTGGAAGAGAAAGGCTTCCGCTCGGCGGTGATCGCCGCGATGGAAAAATGCATGGATCGCTCTCAGGCGCTGAGCAAAAGCTAACGCGTCGCCGCGCAGTTAACGCTGCGCGGCGCTGTAACCTTCAATTCTGCTTAAAAGGTGCTTACGCAACCCTTGGCCCTCCTCCAGAGAGAATGGGAAAACTAACGCAAAATGGCCTTTTCTGCCTTGCGCTAATTTATCTGTATCTGATAAATAGCCCATGCTACTTAGGGTTGCAGAGGCTGTTCATTTTTAAGTATGTTGTAACTACAAAGGCGCTTTGCCGGGCAGGGTTCGATGAATAGCACGATAGCGTTATGCTGACGACGCATCACTTTCCGGCAAGTCGTCACATGATATCTTCCCTGGCACTGGCAGCAAAACAAACGGCCACCGTATCAGGTGGCCGTTGTTAACGTAAGGCAGGATCAATAGCGAGGATGATTAAGAAGCTTGTCGATATAACCATGCAGCAAAGAAGCATCTTCCGGCTTTGCGCCATCCGCAGCAACGGTAGCCAGTGCCTGACTGATACCGTTACTCAGTTCCTGTCGCTGTTCGTCACCCAGTTTTCGCAGCAGCGCGGTCATAACAATCTCCAGCGCTTCAACCTGGGCAACCAGCTCTTTCGACTCTGCTTCTTTTTCCGCCAGCTTATCCAGTAGTTCTGCAATGAGGTATTTCATCACATTATCTCAATAACAATGTAAAGGCAGACATTATCACTATGATTAACAAAATGACAGCAGAGGCCACTGATATTTTACACTTTTTTTTGCAGGTTATCTTAAAACAGATTTCTTTTTTTAAATATCAACGGCGCCGGGAGACAGCAGAAAAGGCATACTACGTCAGGGAC
>NZ_JANION010000085.1:0-11834 GCF_024610815.1 Mixta sp. | reverse complement strand
GTCCCTTTCCAGCCATGAAAAAAGCGTAATAAAAAGAATTTAAAAAGAATATGCCGAATGAGATAAGACTCAAAAAATGCGCAATGAGTTGCAGCAGTATGGTTTTGATCAGCTTCAAAGCATTTTCCCCCTTTTCTCTTTTGCCCAATATGCTTTTTACCTTTACCCAGGGAACCTACCAGTCAGGTATTAAGATTAGTCATAGCCTCCTTTTATCAGGCTGACCAGGTAACCCTTTTTTACGGGCAGGCCGGGTATGCGCCGGGCATAACGCCCGGCGCCATCACTTACGCATCGTTGGTTTTCAGCGAAGGGAGTTTGGAAACCAGACGCAGCGATACAGTCAGTCCTTCCAGCTGGTAATGCGGACGCAGGAAGAATTTCGCGGCGTAGTAGCCCGGATTATCTTCAATCTCTTCCACCATCACTTCCGCTGACGCCAGCGGTTTGCGGGATTTGGTTTCCTGCGAGGAGTTGGCCGGATCGCCATCCACGTAGTTCATTACCCAATCGTTCAGCCAGCGCTCCATCTCTTCGCGCTCGCGGAAAGAACCGATCTTGTCGCGCACGATGCACTTCAGGTAGTGCGCGAAGCGGCAGCAGGCGAACAGATACGGCAGGCGCGCCGCCAGACGCGCGTTGGCGGTGGCGTCGGCATCGTGATACTCCGCCGGTTTTTGCAGCGACTGCGCGCCGATAAAGGCGGCGAAATCGGAGTTCTTGCGATGCACCAGCGGCATAAAACCGTTTTTCGCCAGCTCGGCCTCACGGCGATCGCTGATGGCGATTTCGGTCGGGCATTTCATATCTACGCCGCCGTCGTCGCTGGGGAAAGTGTGGCAAGGCAGGTTTTCCACCGCGCCGCCCGATTCCACGCCGCGAATCGAGGTGCACCAGCCAAACTCTTTAAACGAGCGGTTGATGTTGGCCGCCATCGCGTAGGCCGCATTGGTCCAGGTATAGTTACTGTGGTTGGCGCCTTCGGTCTCTTCTTCAAAATCGAAGCTGTCTACCGGATTGGTGCGGATGCCATACGGCAGGCGCGACAGGAAGCGCGGCATTACCAGGCCCAGATAGCGCGCATCTTCCGACTCGCGCAGACTGCGCCAGGCGGCATATTCGGTATTCTGGAAAATCTTGGTCAGATCGCGCGGGTTCGCCAGCTCTTGCCAGGTTTCCATCTGCATTACGCTTGGCGCGGTGCCGGTGATAAACGGACAGTGCGCCGCCGCGCCGATGCGCGCCATTTCGCCCAGCAGCTCAACATCCTGCGGGCTGTGATCGAAATAGTAATCACCCACCAGGCAGCCAAACGGCTCGCCGCCGAACTGACCATACTCTTCTTCATAGATCTTCTTGAAGATAGGGCTCTGGTCCCAGCCCACGCCTTTGTAGCGCTTCAGCGTGCGGCCCAGCTCCTGCTTGGAGATGCTCATAAAGCGGATTTTCAGCATCTCGTCGGTTTCGGTGTTGTTGACCAGATAGCTCAGGCCGCGCCAGGCGCCCTCCAGCTTCTGAAAATCTTCATGGTGAATGATCTGGTTAACCTGACGTGACAGCTTTTCGTCGATTTCAGCAATCAGCGCCTGGATAGTGCGGTAAGCGTCGCTGGAGACGGTAATGCTGTTTTCCAGCGCCTGCTGCGCCAGGGTTTTCACCGCGCTTTCCACCGCGGCGCGCGCCTGATCGCTTTTCGGACGGAACTCTTTGTTCAGCAGGGCGCTGAATTCATCCTGATTCCAGGACTGCTGTTCCTGCTGCGGCTGTTGTTGCTGTGATGGATTATTGCTCATCGTTATTCCTCATCACCTTTGACGTTTTCTTCCGGTTTCGCCAGATGGCCCAGCGACTTCAGCAGCGTCGGATCTTGCAGAATTTTTGCAATCAACTCTTCCGCGCCGTTTTTACCATCCATATAGGTCAGCAGGTTGGAGAGCTGCGTGCGCGCTTCCAGCAGCTTATTCAGCGGTTCAACTTTGCGCGCCACCGCGTCGGGCGAGAAATCCTCCATGCTTTCAAAGGTCAGATCGATGTTCAGCCGGCCTTCGTCGGTCAGGGTATTTTCCGCCTGGAAAGCGACGCGCGGCTTCAGCGCTTTCATGCGCTCATCGAAGTTGTCGATGTCGATCTCCATAAATTTACGCTCATCGACGCCCGGCAGCGGTTCCACCGGTTTACCGACCAGATCGGCCATGACGCCCATGACGAACGGCAGTTGGATTTTGCGCTCAGCGCCGTAGATCTCCACATCGTATTCAATCTGTACGCGTGGCGCGCGGTTACGGGCGATAAACTTCTGCCCACTGGATTTTGTCGTTGCCATGATGTTCTCCATCAGATATGCGCGGTAAAAGTCAGCAGCCGACGCGTCAGGCCAGGCTACAGGATAGAGGGCTGCGGCTTAGTCGCGGCGGCCAAAAATATTTTCCAGCTGATGCACGCCGTCCGGCGCGAGGTCGCGGATAATCTCCATAAAATCGAGTTCAATGACCCGTTGCACGCGATCGATCATTAACGGCGCCGGATGACTGGGTTCATAACGGGCGAAGTATTGCTTCACCTTCTCCAGCGCCAGCTGCACGTCGGCGCGCGAGGTAATGTCGCTGCTGCGCCAGTCGGCCTGCATACGCGGCGGCGCGGCGGCCGGACGGCTTTCAACGATGCTCTGCTCCGTCTGCGAAGCGGCGTCGCCGCCCGGCATTAGCGTCGTCAGGTCAGTGGCCTGACACGCCTGCGTCACCAGGCTCACCATTTTTTGCAGCTGCGCCATTTCCGGCGCGCCGCTTTCACCCAGATGCTCTACCAGGGTTTCACGGATAGTTTGTAAACGCTCACTTATTTGAAAAAGCGCTTCAGTGGCGGGCTGTTCGCCGCGTGCCAACTCATCATTCAGACGAGGACGGCCACCGGGGTAGTCCACGACTTCGGTTTTGCTGCCGTCCAGCAGCGCGCAGGCGTCGCGCAGGGAGATCTGATCTGCGGCGCTGCGCAGAAGCGGCGCCTGACGCACTGCGGAGGTGAGCGCTGACTTATCGCCCAGCGCCGCCAGCGCGTTGATACGGTAGAAGGGATCGCGTTCGCCATATTCTTCCAGCAGCGGCCAGAGCGGTTCCCAGTAGAGCAGCAGCGCCTGCTCAATCAGCTTCAGACCGCTGGCGTAGCCCGGCAATCCTTTCATCTGCGTCCAGGCGTGAGTAAGCGCCAACATTACGCGCAGATCTTTAGTGCGGTTCAGCAGTCCGGTCGCCAACTTTTCGACTTTGTTCCAGTCGGCGGGCTCAGCAGGGATAATAGTGTCGCCGAACTGCTGTTCAGGCTTACCTTCGCACGCCTGCATCATCGCCATATAATCGGCGTCATACTCCAGGTTCTCCCCGCACGGTTGTTCACTGCTAATCGGGGCCAATAGCGCATCGATGTTCATCGCAATCCTCGCAATAAAAAATCAGTCAAACATGGGCGGATAAAGCCCGTGTCGTCCCGGTCGCGCGCCGCCTGCCGGGTCGAACAGCAGCGAAAACAGCTGGCCGGTAAAGTTGCCGCTGTGCAGATGGGTGTAAAGCGGATAGCCATCGCACTGATTGGTCCACCAGAAGCTGGTGTAGCGCTGCGGATCGAAGCACTCGGCCACCTGCTTCCAACTGAGGTTGGTGGCGTTTTCGCCATAGCCGATAACGTCGAGAATATCGGAGCGCTGCGATGCATCGGGCAGCGGCGGCGACGGGATTGCCAGCAACGCATCATCCAACTTATCGGCGGAGTAGCCGTTGTTCACTGCATGCAGTAGCGTACGCCCCAGCTGCTGATACCATTCGCCAGCCAGCACGAGGCGGGCGTTTGACCACTCCGTCGGCGTGAAGCTGAACAGGGCGCAGACCGGATACTGACGCCCCACGCTGTCGCGCGCGGGCAGCAGGCAGCCCATCTGCACCAGCTGGCTGCCCAGCATCGGCGGCACCACGAAATTCCATACCGGCGCTTTGGCGAAGCGCTGCGTCTCGCCCGGACGCTGTTCTTCATTTTTCTGCCAGTTCAGCAGCCCGACCTGAAACCAGTGGGTCCACTGTCGGGCAACGGCATCAGGAAAACGACGCTGGAGAAAGTCGCCGGCGCTGGGCAATTTCCCATACCAGCCGATCGCAGGGGAGTGGCTCATAATCTTTTCCTTGCAGTTATGGGCATGCAAAGCCAGGAAGCTGGAACGGGTTACGGATGCTGTTCGGCGTAAACTCCAGCGTGACGCGATGGCCATCAACGTTAAATGTCGCCTGCCGGCTCAGGCTGTTGCCGCCCGCCGACAACGCCGCGCGGTCGAAAAAGCGGTTCAGCGCCCAGGCGCCGTTTGTCACCAGGGCCGAGGTGGTGCCGTCCGCCATACCCAGCTGCATGCGCACCTGGCGGGTGCCGCCGCTGCCGGGCCAGCTCATCAGCTGCACCGCCTGCGGACCATGGCTGTAGCGCAGCAGCTGACCATCCACATCCAGCGTCAGGTTGAGAATATCGTTGTCCATACGCACCGTGCGGATAGTGACGCGGAACGACGGCATGGTCGCGCCGTTAGCGAAAAAGGCATCGCGGATGCTCTGCGCCTGCTGGAAAGGACGCAGCAGCGCCTCGCCCCCCGGCAGGCTTTTGCCGTCAATGCCCGGTATAAAGCGCCAGCTTGCGTGGGTGGTGTCCACTTTGGTCGCCAGATTATCGCGGAAGAAGCTGTCCATCAGGCCGGTACCGGGCGCGAACATGTGCGCCAGATCGTCCGGGGTGACTTCGCTGCGGCCATTGCGCGACAGCGGATAGCGTCCGCCGATCGCCTGGCGGCAGAAGCTGCCGACCTCGACGTTGATGCGCTTGCGGACGTTCTCCATATCGCGGCGCTGAGCGTCGCTGCTGGCGCCGACCGCCAGGTGGGTAAACATATTTTGCAGCGATCCCGGCAACCGTCCGGCGCTGGCCTGCAGCCGGCCGATCGTTTCGCCCGACGGCGGCGGCATGCCGCTGTTGGCGGCATCCTGCACCGCCGTCAGGTAGCGATAAAGCTCATCGATCTGCTTGAGAAAATCATCGAAGACGATGGTTTTGCCGCCCTGCTCCAGCGGCTGAGCCAGCTCAATCACCGGCGCATAATGTTCAGTGACCCGCTGCTCCGGCGTTTGCGCCGCCGTCGCCGCTTGCGCGGGCTGACGCGCACGGAACAGCGCTTCCAGCGTGCGGGTGACGCTGTTGCTCTGATCGCCCGTCTGCTGTTGCGTTTTCTCCGTCGGCAGCCGCTCCAGCATCAGATAATGGCTCAGATTCACCACCAGCTTGCGCAGCGGCGAATTGCTGCCGGAAAGCAGCCGCGCGCTGTTAATGCGCTGCGACAGATCGGCGCTGTTGTTGAGCTGGATATCGCTCAGCAGCTCATCCCAACGGCGCATAAAGTCTTCCATATAGCGCTGACGCACCGCGTTGTTGGTCTGCTGCTTATCTTCATCGGCGGTCGCGCCGCCCAGCACCCAGACGTCATCCTTGTGCAGCGCCGCAGTCACCGCATCGATATTTTTATCGAAGCGGTTCCAGTATCCTTCCGGGGTAAAGAGTCCGGGAATGCCTTCGCTTAACGGCTTGCCGCTTTTACGGGTAAACACTAACTCGCTCTGCGGACCGCCCAAATCGGCAAGGGAAACCGGCGGCAAATTTTCATCCTGTTCCAGCAGGCGTCTGAGGCGGCCATACACGCGGCCGGACAGCGGCATCTGATTAATCAGCGCCTGCTCGCGCTTTACCAACACGTCGTCGCGAGCGTAAGGCGATGCCTGAATCTGCGTCTCCAGCAGCTGCGCCAGATGACGATCCAGCTGGCTTAACTGCGCCTGGGTGACATTCTGCGGCAGGCTGCGCCGCACGTTCAGCATCACCCAGGCATGCAGGAATTTCCCGTCGTAATGCTGCGGCTGATAGAGCATCTGGTACGCCTTCAGCGCCTCGTAGCTGTAATCGGCGTCGCTGCCGTTGTCGCCGCGCAGCCAGCCGGTAATCAGCTGGGCCACCTGCGGCAGCAGCAGCTGCTTCAGCGATTTTTGGTAAAGCGTCTGCGTCGCGTCGCTGACTTCAACACCGCGATAAAGCCTCATGCGGCGCGTTAACGGCGGATCGTTCAGGTCGAAATCGTTGCTTTCCGGCAGGGTAAGCACGCTGTTAAGGAACGGCAGTAGCGCAAAGAGATCGCTCTCGCCGCCGGACTGCAAATTCTTGCTCTGTTCGGCGACGCCCGGCACTTTCGCCTGCACCTCCTGCAGATAGCTTTTATTCTTGCCGTAGCTGGTCAGCCACAGCGCCGATACGACAATCAACAGCGCCAGCAGGCCCGCATAGCCGGACCACAGAACGGCGCGATTGCGCAGCTCCCACCAGCGGTTGCTGCCCGCCAGCCCCGCTTCCTGAAAAATAACGTTGGTCAGCAGATCCTTCAGGAAGAAACTCTGGCCTTTATTTGCCGGAATCGGCGCCTCTTTACGTACGCTGTCCCAGGCGCCGCTATCGCCGCCCTGCTCGCCCGCCTGCGGCAGATGCAGCGCGCGGCTCAGCTCACCCATTACGCGGTCGAAAGGCAGGCCTTCCTGGGTACCGCTGGCGAAATAGATGCCGCGCGGAGAGAACTGGGTTTCAAAATTGGAACGGGCGAAAACGGTGTTGAGGTAGTCCGCCAGCAGCGGACGCAGCGCGGCGAACTCTTGCGGGAACAGATAGCTTTCCGCACGCGCCTGCGCGTCGCTCTCCATAATCAGCGTATCCGCCAGGCCCGCGTCCAGACGCTGTTGCAGCAGCGCATATTCCTGACTGAATGCGCTGGCGAGATCGAAATCGGCCAGCTTCGCCCGCTCCCACGGAAAGGTGAAGCCCCAGATCTGTTCGCGCTGCGCTTTATCCAGCTTCGAAAACCAGGCGCGGAAGCCTTTCAACAGGTCCGCCTTGGTCACCAGCACATAGACCGGAAAACGGATGCCCAGCTGTTCATGCAGCTCCGTCAGACGCTGACGCAGATTCAGCGCCTGCTGCTGCGCCGCTTCCGCCGATTGAGTTAGCAGATCCGAGACGCTGATGGTCACAATCACGCCGTTAATCGGCTGGCGTCCGCGATATTTACGCAGCAGATCGACAAATTTCTGCCATTCGCTGGCGTCCTGCGCCTGCTGGCTCTCCTGCGTGGTGTAGCGCCCCGCCGTATCCAGCAGCACCGCTTCGTTGGTGAACCACCAGTCGCAGTTGCGGGTGCCGCCGATGCCGCGCAGCGCGGTTTTGCCGAAACGGTCCGCCAACGGAAATTGCAGGCCAGAGTTGACCAGGGCAGTGGTTTTGCCCGCGCCCGGCGCGCCGATGATCACATACCAGGGCAGCTGATAGAGATACTGGCGGCTGAAGCGCTGCGCCCAGAAAGGGTTGCGGCGATCGGCGCGGTTGAAGTGCGCCTTTTTCAGCAGCCGCGACGCTTCATCGAAGCGTTCGGCCAGCACCTGTTCTTCATTAGTCAGCCGCTTGCGATCGCTGTCAACGCCCGGCTCGCCGTGGCTCAGGCTGCCCATCAGCTTGCGGTTGATCCAGGCGTTATACAGGCGCGGCGCCAGATTGCTAATTCCCCAGACCAGATAAAGCAGTCCGATGCTGATCAGGCGATTCTGCTCCGACTCCAGCGGACGCGAATCGACGATGGAAAAGACCGGGCCGATAACCCAGATGATAAAGGAGAGCGCGGTGATGCCAACGAAGCCCCACATCAGCCGGCTGGTTATAATGGAAAACAGTATGTTCAGCATCTGTCAGTTCCCTTGCTGCAGTCCGTTTAGCTCCGCGCGCGTATTTTCCGGCGAAACTAACAGTGTGATCTCCACCCGACGATTGCGGGCGCGGTTCTCAGGCGTGGTGTTGGGAACCAGCGGGTTGGTTTCGCCACGGCCTTCCGCCTTCGTCCGTCCGGGTTGCGACAGATGTTTTTGCAGCATTTCCTGCACCGACTGCGCGCGCGCCAGCGACAGCTCATAGTTAGAGGCGAAGCGGGCGCTGCGGATCGGCACGTTATCGCTGTAGCCGGTCACCAGGATTTTGCCGCTGACGTTATCCATCGCCTGCGCGATACGGTCGATCACCGCCTCGTAGCGTCCGCGCACCGCGGTGGAGCCGGAGGCGAACAGGCCATCCCCTTTCAGCGTCACCACGCTCTGATCCGCCTCGTCGCGTACCGCCACCAGCCCCTGTTCGATCTCAGGGCGCAGGAAAGCGCGCAGGTTCAGCACCGCAGGCGCGCGCGGCGCCGGGTTGCGAATAGTCACTTCCGGCAGCGGCGTCTGGTAAACGGAGGCCAGCACCGGACTGGTCACGTCGCCCAGCCGCCAGTTGAGAATGATATAGAGCAGGCAGGCGAGGAAGCCGACAAGGGCGGCGCAGGCCCAAAGCGGCACCACCGGCCGCCACATTTTACGCATCACCGGCTGATCTTCGGGATGAGGCGACAGCGCCGGCGGGTAGCCGCCGCGCACGCCGCGGATCATTTGCAGCAGCCGCTGACGGATGGTTTCCAGCTGCGAGCGGCCATTATCCAGCACGCGGTAGCGCCCTTCGAAACCCAGCAGCAGACAGTAGTTGATCAGCTCCAGCAGCAAGATATGTTCGCGCGGATTCTGCGACAGCTTCGCCAGCAGCTGAAAAAACTTCTCGCCGCCCCAGGTTTCGTTATGAAACGTCACCAGCAGGCCATTGCCGGGCCAGACGCCCCGGCTTCCCCACGGCGTCAGCGCCGCCGCCTCGTCCAGCGCGGTGCAAAGACAGTAGCGCGCGCCGACGATCACCTCGTAAGGAAGACCGGCGCGCTGGCTGTTTTTCTCAAAGTGGCGCACCTGATCGATCAGGCGCTGACGCAGCGCGGCCGGATCGTCATGCGTAACGGAGTGACGGATCTGCGGGATCGCGTTAAGCAAAGGATTAGCGGCGGCAACCAGCGGGTTATTGCTGCTGGCGCCGGAAAAGGCGGCATCGCTGCCGGTAAAATGTCGTTCCTGCATGGTGAGCGCTCATTCTAACGTTTCAGACGGACTGGCTGCGAATTGCCCAGAACTCCATATCCAGGCCGGGAAATTCGCCCGCCAGATGCAGCGCAAACGCGCCCGACCTTTCCATCTCTTTCCACAGATCTCCGCCCTTCTCCAGCTCGAAATAGCTGTAGCCGGCGTGCCACGGGATCTGCGGCGGCGCGGTCGGCATTGCGCGCAGCACCAAGCCCGGCAGCTGAAGCTGCACCAGATCGCGGATTTTGGTTACCGGAGCCACCTTCATCTGCGCCGGGAAGTGCGTCTGCAACGCTTCGCCCGGCACGTTGGCGCGCACGGCAAGCACGAACCCGAATTCGCGCACCATCGACGCGTCCGGCACCGTCGCTACGTTCAGCCCGTGAGAACGCTCGGTTAGCGGCAGCTGCACCGCGCTCTCCTCCATCACCAGCGACAGCCCCTGGCGCAGCAGCAGCATCAGTTTGCTGAAGCTGCGGGCGATATCGTCATGGTCATAAACGGGCAGCGCGGCGTCCGGCGAACGCTGCGGCGTCCAGGTCGACAGCTCGGCGGCAAACGCCAGCCAGTGACTAAACAGCTGTTCGGGATGCAGCAGCGGCAGGTTTTTCAGATGCGAGACCAGACCGAGATGATGATTGATCAGCGCCAGCAGCATGAAATCGACCATTTCGGCGGTATTGAAACGGCCGGGCTGACGCAGGCGCTGGCCGATCTGCTGGCTGCGCTGCGCCAGCAGTCCATGAATATCGTTCAGATAGTCAAACAGCAGCGGATGATTGATGGCGTTCAGCATCGGCGGAATGTAACCCGCGTCGAGGCGCAGCTGTTTGTCGCCGCGCTTTTCGATCACGCGCGTTACGCCGATAGCGGTCCATTCGGCGGTCAGCTCGCTTTCCAGCATCAGTTTCAAACGCAGCTTGCCGAACTGCACCGCCGCCGGGCCGACGGAGATGGCGTTAAAGTCGTCTACCTCGCGCTCGAAGCTAAGATAGCGCGCCAGCGAATCCGCCGACTCGCTGAAAATCACCTCTTCGCGGCCGTTGCGCCGCGCCGGCAGGGCCAGCACCACGTCGACATTGCTCTGGTTATCCGCGATCTCCAGCGGCGCGGGCGCCTGGCGAGGATCCTGAAAGGCGAAGTGGGTGCCGTCCGGCAGCAGGCCGCTGGCGGCGCTCAGGGCGATTTTCCCCTGGCGCAGCATCGCCTCGTCGAACTCCAGGCTGGTAAAGCCCCACAGGTACGAACGCTGAGCGGCGCCCCAGTCGCGCAGCGTGCTTTGCAGGTAGCTTTCCGACTGCTGGAAGTGATGCGGGCGCAGGAACATGCCTTCGCTCCAGACCACCTTTTCTGCTTTGTTCATAATGGCTTTCCGTTATTCCGCCGTTGACGCGGACTTGCCTGCGACGCGCACGCCGCGGTTATCGACGATAATGCTGGCCTGCAACGCGTCATCCGCTTCCTGCCAGTGGGCATCTGAAGCGGCCTCGCCCGGCGCGGGCAGCGCTAATGAAAGACGCCACTTTTTGCCGTTGAGTGACTGATACTCAGCCATCACGCCGATATAGCGCGCTTCAGGCGTGCGTTCTACGGTAAGGGTTTTATTGCGTTGACCCGGCATTAAGAAGAACTGCTCGCTGTTGAGCAGGTTGCCGCCCAGCACGGTTTGCGCGCTCGTCTGCAACGAATAAAAATCCGCAGACATGAAATCGGCGTCCGATTTCAGCAGCAGCACGCGCAGCTTTAGCGGCGCTGAATCATTAACCGGTGGCCGCGCCTGAAATAACAGACGGTAATGGGAAGGATCGCTGCGTGAAAATGATATACAGCCTGCCAGCAAGGTAAGCGCCGTCAGGAAAAGCGCCTGCTGACACAGGCGCAAAAAGTTTCGTTGTTTCATAATGGATTACCCATTACTGACACGTTATTAATCGATAATCCATGTGCCGCTGCTGCTGTTCTGGCACGCTTTGCTGTCGCCATCCACCGCGACGCAGGTTTTCTTTTTCGCCGGCTGCGTGGCGCGAACGCGTTTACGGCGCTGATCCGCCTTGATGGTCTCTTCATAGAGCGCGCTTTTCACCACGGCGCGCAGCGGCACGTAGCCAATCAGCTGATCCTGATCTTTCTCAGCGATGGCGAGCCAGTTGTTCTCCACGCGGCCCAACACGGTATAAGGCTGGGCATTCTCCAGATGGCGTACCACCTTGCCGCCGAAGTCGGGACGGCTCATCACGGAAGCGTTATAAAGCGCGCGGTACTCTTCGTTCACCGGTGAGAAGGTGTGCGGCGGCGTAATGGCATGGCGATAAGTCAGCGTGACGCCATCGACGGTGCTGGAGACGATGGTGTCGTCATTGACCGGCGGCGGCGACTTACAGCCCGCAACGCTTAATACAAAAAGCAGACCTAATGCGATTCGAATTTTCACCACGATCCTCATGTATTTATCCCAATTAATTAACAAAAATGATTATGCCGCGCAGGGCGGCGCACAAGTTATCGCCTGCGATGGAGTCAAAAAAGGTGTAGCAATAGCCGGCCGTGCCAGGTAAACGCACAGCAGCAGTCCGTTTCGCCCTTTGCAGGCCAACGGCGCGATTGACAAATTATTTGCGTGTTTGGATTGTGTTATAGCGTCGCAAATGCACGATTTGCTCAACATAAAAGAAGACGGGTGACCGGAAACGCAGCGCGCGTCATCCTGACGGCGAGGATACAGTGAAGCATCCTAAACCATTTCTTATCATCCCTGATTGCATTCCTGGTATTCTCTGGTGAAGTGTTCTGACTGGC
>NZ_JANION010000083.1:0-44338 GCF_024610815.1 Mixta sp. | reverse complement strand
GGGCGGTGCCTTCGCCTTCCAGCGCCTGAATATCGGCGAAGAAGCGGCGGAAATCGGTGACGAACAGCGTGCTGGGGCCGGAAAGCAGCGTCGATCCGCCGCTGACGTTGCCGAACTGGCCCGCCCAGCTGCTGGAAAGGCGCGCCAGTTCGTTGCGATCGATATCGACGATCAGCGCGTCAATTTCGATCAGCTTCTGCGGCACGTCGATCATGGCGATCAGCGACTGGTAGGCGCTGCGGTATTTCGGATCGTCTCGCACCAGCAGGGCATTGTTGCGCACGTCGGCGGAAACCCGTCCCGCCATGGCGCTCAGCGCGCTGCCAGCGGAAGATCGATCCTGATGCGAACCGCGACCAATCAGCTGGTTGAGCACGTTCTGCGACTCCATCCGCATCTGCTCCATACCGTCATCGCCGCCCTGACCGCTGCTCATGCCTTTGGCGCTGTCGCTGCTGCTCTGTCCCAGCAGTTCGTTCAGCATGGTGGCGACGCCCGGCACCAGCAGCGTCTGATCGCGGTAGCGAATATTGCGGTCGGCCACCGAAGCGTACTTCAGCGGAAACGCCATCATCTCTTTCGGCGATTTATCCTCTTTTGGCGTGTCCGATTTTTTGGCGAAGTCGGCAATCAGATTGACGTACTCCGGCGGACCGGTGACCAGCACCACGCCCTCGTCAGGCAGCTCGCCCCAGCCGAAGCGCGGCTCCAGCAGGCCGACGCCCTTCAGCGCCTGTTTGATATCGGGCGCGGCGTCGGGCGAAATTTCCAGGCGGCGCGAGGTTTGCGCCGACAGCGGGCTGACATAGAGCGTGTTGTTATAGACGAACCACTGAAAACGGTACTCCAGCGCCAGACGGTTCAGAAACGCCTCCGGGCTGGCGGCGCGCAGACGGCCGGTCACGTTGCTGTCGGGCAGCGTGCCGATATTGATGTCGACGCCGAAGCTGTTGGTGAAGTCTTCGAGAATAATATTGAGCGGCGTGTTGTCGGCGGAATAGGCGTAGGCGCCGTTCTTCCAGGCTTCCGGCGTGCTGGCGTACAGCGGGCTGCTACAGGCCAGCAGCAGCAGGGCGGCGGCCCAGCGCAGCGGTCTTGTTATTGCGGGCAGGGTGATCACACCTTACTCCTTTCTTCTTGATGTCACGATCGGGCGGGAAAGCCTGTTAGCGGCAGCCGTAGCTGCCGCGCGTCAGGGGAGCGGCGGCGGGCGCCGACGCGTCAGTTAATGGCATCGATAATCGCTTTGCGGATGCCGAACTTGAACTGGGTGTACTGCGAGCTGGCCCAGCTGGCGTTGGACATATCCAACAGCTGGTTCTGGAAGGCGTACATATCGCTGAGGCTGAACGGCTGGCCCGACATCTCTTTAGCAAATTGATAGGTCTCGTTGTGGGTGCGGCTGGACTGGCTGGATAACCGGCGTTGCAGTAAATCTTCGGAAGGCATGGCGCATCTCCTTTAGGTTAAGATCCTCCCTTGAGTGGCGCTGGCGCGCGTTGGGTTCCGCGCCTGATAAAAAATTATCCCTCTGCGCCCAAAGCCTGACAGAACGTTCGCCAGCCGATCGCCATTTCGCCCTGGTCGGTCACCAGCCGCAGGCTCTCCGGCGGCAGCCCTTCGTCGGGCGCCAGCCGCCAGCGCAGCGCCGGACGTTCGCTGAGCCAGGCCGCCAGTGTCGGCTGCTGAGAAGGCGCGCAGCAGAGCGTCGCCTGGATTTCCGGCGCGCAGCGGTTCAGCAGCTGGGTCAGCAGCGCCTGCAGGCGATCCTGCGGCGGCACCTGCGCCAGACAGTGCGACAGCCCCTCGGCCAGCAGGCGGCTGGCCAGTTCGACCACCTGGCGCTGCTGCGCCTCGCGCTGTTGTTGCCAGTCGTCGAACAGCGGCTGCGCCTGTTGCCAGAAGCGCGCCTGCGCGTCTTCGCAGATCGAAATCGCGTCCGCTTCCGCCTGCTGGCGAATCTGTCGCGCCTCCTCCTGCGCCTGTTCGATCAGCGCCTGCGCCTGATATTGCGCGGCGTCCAGCAGCGATTGCGCCTGCGCCTGCTGCGCCAGATCGTCGCGGCTGAGCACTGCCTGCTGCGGTCCCGGCGGCGTAAAACAGGCGATCTGCTTAAGACGCCACATCGTCCGACTCCTGTTCTTCCTGTGTGGGCCGACAGCGCCACAGCGCCGCTTCCCAAATCGGCCGTAGCCGTCGGGCGGGCAGCGCCAGCGGCGGTGAGGGGCAGGCAAGGGCGGCGTCGCGCGGGAAGGCCATGCGCAGCCGAAGCCAGCAGTCGGGCGCGAGCGCCTGCAACAGCGTCAGCGCCGATGCCGATGTCGGAGAGACGTTTTCCGGCAGCCAGCTTTCCGGGCGCAGCCCTTTCGCCAGCCGTCGGCACCAGATTTTATCGTCGCCGGGCAGCGCGGTTTCCGCGCCGCAGACGGCGGCGACCAGCAGCAACAGTCGCGTTTTTTCCGCTTCATCCAGCGAGGCGATTGTCAGCAGCAGCGGCTGCGGCGCTGGCAGCGGCGCGGGGTCGATGCCCCATTGCCGTCCGATTGTCCCGGCGTGCAGGCGCGTCAGCCGCTGCTGTTGCGAAGGCGACAGGGCAAACCAGGCGTCTTGACGCCAGCTGTCATGCGCCGCGCGCCAGTAGCCGCTGTGCCACCACGTCAGCCACGCCTGCGCGGTCATGACGGTTTCCCTGGGTTGGCGACCGTATGGCGCGCGCTTTTTTTGCCGGCGCGCAGCGTCACGATGCCGAGAATCAACAGCAGCAGCACGCCCGCGACGCTTAAGACGCCTTTTGTCAGCGAATACTGCCCCGGCGAAAGGGTAAAAGGCCCCATCTTCACTGTTTCAACGCGATCTTCATACATTTTGGCCGGTACGAACACGATAGCGAGATCGCGATCGTCGCGCCCCACCAGGCCGGGAATACTGGTCGCCACCAGGCGGCGAATGCGCGGCTCGATGCTGTCAGGGTCGAGCGTGTCGTGATATTTGATAAACACCGAGGCGGAGGCGGGCTGTACCGGTTCGCCCGGCGCGATGCGCTCCGGCAGCACCACATGCACGCGCGCCACCACCACGCCGTCAATTTGCGCCAGCGTCGATTCCACCTCCTGCGACAGGGCGTAGATATAGCGCGCCCGCTCCTCCATCGGGCTGGAGATCACGCCGCTTTTCTGGAACACCTCGCCGAGATTGGTGCGCGCCTTGCGCGGCAGCCCGGCCGCGTCGAGAATATTGACCGAACGCTCAATATTTTCCGACGCCACCCGCACCGAGACGCCCGTTTTATCCACCTGCTTGCTGGCGGCGATATGGTAGCGGTTCAGCTCAGCGATAATGTCGTTAGCGTCGTTTTCCGCCAGGTTGCTGTTCAGAACGGTATCGTCGCCGCAGCCGCTCAGCAGCAGAGCAAGCGCACCGATCAGCAAGGCTTTCACCAGAGAAGGTCGCATAGCGTTTACTGTAGGTTGGTTAATTTATCCAGACTCTGTACGCCTTTAGCGATGATCTTGGCGTTCATCAGGCTCTGTACGTAGTAGTCCGACAGCGCGGCGTTGGCGGCGCTAAAATCGAGCGAGCTGGTGGAGCGCGAAGCGGTCTCCAGATCGCGGAATGCGCTCTGCTGCGCCTGCTGGTTGCGCGCGATCGCCCCGGTCAGGCTGCCGATCAAATTGGGCGCCTCGCCGGAACCTGCGGATGCTGACGCTTCCGGCGCGTTGAGCGCCGCGCTGAACCACTGCGCGTCGGCGCCGTTGGCGGCTGGCGCGTCGTTGTCCGCTTCCAGCGTAACGGAAGGGGTCGGCAGAGAAGATGCGTGATTAACTTTCATCGGTTCGGCTCGCTGTGAAAGAAGAAGAGAGGGAGGAGTCAGGCGATCTCCTCCCTGCCCGCGACGCTTAGTACTGGATCTTCACCTGGGCGGCCGCCGAGCCCGCCTGCGCGGCGCTGTCGGCGATGCCGTTGATGCGCTGGTTTTCCGCGTCCAGCTTGGCTTTCGCCACCTGGTTCTGCTGCATCTCTTTCTGTACGCCCTGCATTTCCATCATAAAGTCTGCGCCGCCCAACGCGCCTGAAATCTGGCTCAGGGAGCTGGCGCCGCCGGTGATGAAGTTAGAAATACCTGAAGTTGCACCCATGGTTGTTTCCTCGCTAATGGTTGATTGGTACTGCTGCAATGGTTTCGTTAGTTAAGTGGCGAGGCGACGGCGGCGGTTCCAAAAAAGCGGATTTTTTTCTCACGGGCGGGATACACGGGGCGCCGGGCGCGCAATCGGGCGCGCGGCGCTCAGGGCGGAAAGCGCCTTCAGGCGCTCAGCTTTAGCTGCTTCAGACGGTGGTAAAGGGTACGGCGCGGAATGCCCAGTTCATGCACCACCTCATCGATGCGGTGGCCATGACGATGCAGACACTCATGGATCAGGCTGCGCTCAATGCGGCGCAGACGCTCTTTCAGGACGATCGATTCCGCCTGCGGGATCGCCTGCTGGCAGAGCGGCGGCAGCCCCAACACAAAGCGCTCCGCCGCCGCTTTCAGCTCCCGGATGTTGCCCGGCCAGTTATGCAGCAGCAACGCTTCGTCCAGCCCTGGCGCACGCGGCGGCAGCGGCTGATCGAGCCGCTGGGCGGCGTCCTGGGTGAACTGGCGGAACAGCGGAATAATCAGCTCCGGCCGCGAACGCACCGTCGGCGTCGCCAGCGTAATGGTGTTCAGGCGGAAATAGAGATCGCGGCGGAAACGGCCCTGCGTCACCAGCTGCTCCAGCGGCGTCTGGGCGGCGGCGATCACCCGCAACGTGAGCGGAATGCAGCGTGTGCTGCCGAGACGCTCGATGGCGCGTGTCTCCAGCATGCGCAGCAGCTTAGCCTGTACCGTCAGCGGCATGCTGTCGATCTCGTCGAGAAACAGAATGCCGTTGTTCGCCGCCTCGATATAGCCGGGACGCGAGTGGCTGGCGCCGGTGTAGGCGCCGGAGACCACGCCGAACAGCTCGCTTTCCGCCAGGGTTTCCGGGATCGCGCCGCAGTTGACCGGCACCAGCGGGCCACGGCAGCCGGAGCGTTCGTAGATGCGGCGCGCCAGCGTATCTTTGCCGGTGCCGGTTTCGCCTTCCAGCAGCACATCCACATTCAGCGGGGCGATAGTCTCAACCAGTTTATGCAGATGCGCATGAATATCCGCCGTTGGAAAGGCGCACCCCGTGAGCGCAGGCGAATTCAGCGGGGACAGATCAGCATGGCCGGTGCGCCGGCTCTCTTGCGCCGGGCAGCGCGTGCTGGTGGTAATCGCTTTAACCATAATGTCTCCAGTAACTCGACACGAATTTTTGCTGCGCGTAGTTATACGCTGATGTGGCAATGACAATTGTGAAGTTTTTTTTATGGCATGCCGGTCATAAAAAATTACAAAACCATTCGGTTTCCTTACTTTCCGCCATAACAATCTGCGACAGCTATCAGTCTGGGCTGATAAACACGTAGGGATTTCCAACGTCGCTGTAGGGATTTCCTGACAGGATGACGTTCAGCCCTGTTACCGTGCCGCTTGCGACGACGCCTTGTACATCAAGGGCGTCAGATGAAATTTTTATGTCTGTGCGCTGCCGCACACCTAATTTGCACAGAAATGGAACTCCCCATTCCCCTGCGCCACTTACAAAGCGAGTCAGAGCCTGCGAAGCCTTGAAAAATGTCTGCAACCGGCGAGCAGGCTGGGCCTGTAAAGCTCAATTCATTCATAAATGTAACGTTTAACCGGAGGATGTATGGGATTCAAAATCGGCGGTTTCGGCGGCGGCAAAACAACCATGCCACCACCTGATTTATCCGGCAAAGGGCGTCAGGATATCGGTCCGAACGGGCCGCGTATCAACACCACGACGCCGGGCGGCAATATCACCAATAACAGCACCAGCCTCAATAACGGCCAGGGTGTGGACGGGAAAAACGGCAAGGGCGGCAAGTTGGGCGGTAACCTGCTCGACTTTGGTCTGAACGCTGGCGGCGGCGCGCTGGGCCTGACGGGCAGCGGCCTTACCGGCGGCACCGGCGCCACCGCCAATAACCTGTACTCGACCACCGCGCAGCCTGGCAATCAGAGCGGAGGCCTGCTCTCATCGGGCGGCAAAAGCGGCGGCGTCGGACAGATGCTGCAACAGCTGCTGATGCTGATTGGCCTGCAACAGCTGCTGAAAGGCGGCGGTCAAAATCCGTTGCAGCAGGCGAGCCAGCAACAGCAGCAGCCAGCTGGCAATCAGGCGGCGCAGGGCAATCAGGGCGGCGTTAACGGCATGATCCAGCAGGTTATGCAGATGATGCAGCAAATGATGCAGCTGATGCAGCAACTGACCGGCATGCAGCAGGGCGGCGGCAACAGCGCGGGCGCGCAAAGTAATAATGGCGGCCAGAACAACGCACAGTCCGGCGGCGGCAACATGCTGGGCAATCTGCTGAATTCGGTGATGCAGATGACCGGTCTGAATGCGCTGATGTCGCTGCTGGGCGGCGGTTCGCAGAATAACGGAGGCGTGAAGTAATGGCGTTAAACGTTAACGGAGGGGGCATCGCCCCCCTTTTTCCTGATAAACCCGCGCCCCCGTCCGGCGCGCTGTTGGCCAGCGTCACTGAGCAGCCCGCGCTAAAAAACAGCGGCGTGCTCAACTACGGCGGCGCGGCGGCTAACGCGCCGCTGCTGGACGATGTGTCCGGCGAAGCGCCGCAGGCGAGCGGCGGACAGCAGGGCGCTTTTTTACAAAGCCTGCTGATGCTGATGGGGTTACAGGCGCTGATGCTGAACCTGACGGCCGGACAACAGGCGCAGCAGACGGCGACGCCGGATGAGAAGCTGCAAAATCTTACGCCGCTCATTACCCAGAACGGCGGCGCAGGCAATGGACAGGTGCGCGCCAGCGAGCATGACACCAGCGTCAGACCGACGGAGGAGAACCTGACCGGCCGTCCGCCGGGCGATAACCGCAGCGCGGAAGCGATCCTTGACGAGAACCCGGTACTGAAAAATCTGGGCAATCAGAAGGATATCAAACGCGATCGGTTGAAAGAGCGCTTCGGCGACTGGACCGCCGATAACCCCGATCCGAAAAGCCGCGCCGACGCCGCCTACAATATGGCCTGCGTGCTGAACAGCGTGAAAGGACTCAACGATCGTGACGGCGAGAGCCGCGGCGATGTACACGGCAACGGAAAAATCGAGGGGATCACCAAGGATGGCGACGCGCGTCACGGTACCGAAGCGGGCGTATTGAAGGATATCGCCGAAAATGGATTGAGCGCGCTGCCTGCGGACGGCAATCTGCCGCAGACGAAGGATACCCACGTGCGCAAAGACGGCACCAACAAGGATAACTTCCAGTGGGGCATGGGCGAAATCGGCCGCGTGTTGTCCAATATCCCTATTCTGAAGTCGATCCTGGCGCCGGTGTTTAACAATATCGGCGAAGCACGCACCCTGGGCGAGGTCTTTAGCGGCGGCTTTAAAGGACTGGCCGAGGGCGCAATGGGCCTGGCGCGCGGGCCGGTCGGCTGGGCGGTGACGGCGGCTACCGATACGATTTCCATCGTGCTGGAGAACAGCGGCAAAAACAAGAAAGACCCACCGCCTTTTTCATGAGGCAGAAGGCGCAATCCAGGTCCCTGCACCGTCGGCGCAGGGACTTTTTTACGAGTGGAGTGCGGACGACGCTGCCTCCCCGCGCCTGACGCGCAGGGAGGCGGTTATCACGCGGGCAGAGTGCCCTGGCCGCTGCTGATGATCGAGGCGAAATTCATCACCTTGTTCACATAGGTGGCGTCGCCGGTGCCGGTTTTCGAGATATCGCTGAGATCGTTAACGTTGACGTTAAGCGGCCCGGAATTGTAGGCACGCAGCGCCGCGCCCATATTGCCGCCGAAGTCACCCAGCTGCTCTTTCATATAGAGCGCGCCCGCCATGATGTTGTCCGCAGGATTACTGGCGCTGGCGTTCGGCCCCAGCAGATCGGGGTTTTTGCTCTGCAAATCGGCGAAGGTGTTGCTGTTGACCTGCATCAGGCCGCTGTCCTGCAGGCCGTTGCCGCCGTTAACCGTGGCGGCGCCCAGGTTGCCGCGCGACTCCTGCCAGATTTGCGCCGCCAGCACCTCGCCGGGCACGCCGGTTTTTTGCGCTGCATTCTGGATCGCGCCTTCATACGGCTTCAGCGCCTCTGGCAGATGCAGCCCGCTGCCGCCGGACGGCGCGGTGACGTTGTTGCCCGCGCCGTTAACCGGCGTGGTCATGCCGTTGCCGGTCGGTCCGTTCGGCGTTGCCCCGCTCAGGCCGTCGGAGCCGGGTTGGGGGACGCTCTGGCCGCCGTCAGGCGCAGCAGTCAAATTCTGCGGCGAGCCGCCAGCGCCTGAAGCGGCCGCGTTCTGCTGGCTGGCAAGCTGCTGGAGCAGCGGCATCAGCGACGAAATCAACGCGCTGATCAGCTGGGTCAGCGTCTGAGCGATAGCGTTATCCACCTTCTGCTGCGGATTGCCGCCGTTCTGGCCGAGCAGCGCCGCAAGATCGGTGCCGCCGCCGCCGCTCTGACCGAAATCGATCGGCGAATTCATCGCGCCGGATGCGAGTGGGCCACCGGTCGCCAGCGGATTTTTGTCGCTCAGGTTGCTCAGATCGGGTGGCGGCAGCGTTTGCAGGGGGCCGGGCCCTCCGGGAAGTGTGATCATGCTCAGGTCCTTATTGCGTGTGGGGTCAGTCTGTTAAGTGGCGCAGACGCGCAAAGGGTTCCTGCTGCCCTGCAAAGGTGATGCGACAATCTGTGCGGCATGCCACAAAACGGCAATTCCCCGGCGCGACGAACGCCCGCATCGCTGACTTCGCGGCATCATAGCCCTTGATGTAAACCGGGGAAATCATGATGCGCAAAGATAAATTACTGAATTTTCTGCTTAATCAGACCGATTTTTTTGACCCGCAGCACCTTAGCGAGGTCTTCACCGCCAGCTGGCTGGCACAGCGCTTCGCCATGCAGCGCAACACCGCCAGCCACTATCTCAACCAGCTGGTCGCCGAGGGACAGCTGATAAAAATCAATACCCGCCCGGTCTGCTTTCTGCATAAGGGCAGCTTTGAGCAGCAGTTCTTTCCGCTGTCGCGCAGCGAATATAGCAGCGTCGATGAGCTGTTAGCGGAGGAGGGGGATCGCGCGCCCGCCGCCGACCATTTTGCGCTGCTGATCGGCCATGACGGCAGCCTGAAGAAACCGATCGAGCAGCTGAAAACCGCGCTGTTCTATCCCGACGGCGGACTGCCGCTGTTGATCACCGGCGACAGCGGCACCGGCAAAAGCTATATGGCGCAGCTGCTGCATGAGTACGCCATCGCGCAGCAGGTGATCGCGCCCGACGCGCCCTTTATCAACTTCAACTGCGCTCAGTACGCCAGCAATCCCGAACTGCTGGCCGCCAACCTGTTCGGCTATGTGAAGGGCGCCTTTACCGGCGCGGTCAGCGATCGGGCGGGCGCGTTCGAGGCGGCGCAGGGCGGCATTCTGTTTCTCGATGAGGTGCACCGTCTCAACGCCGAGGGGCAGGAGAAGCTGTTTACCTGGCTCGACCGCAAGGAGATCTTCCGGGTGGGCGAAACGGCGCAGGGGCAGCAGGTGCAGGCACGGCTGATTTTCGCCACTACCGAGGAGGTGCACAGCACCTTTCTTACCACCTTTATCCGCCGTATTCCCATTCAGGTGACGCTGCCCGATTTGGAAAGCCGCAGCCAACAGGAGAAGCAGGCGCTGATGCGGCAGTTTTTCTGGCGCGAGGCGCAGCGGGTGGGCGGCAACCTGCGGCTCAGCCCGCGGCTGACGGCGGCGCTGGAAAGCCATATCTGGCGCGGCAACGTCGGCGAGATGAAGAACGCGGTGAAATACAGCGTCGCCTCCGCCTGGGCGCGGCAGCGCGGACAGACCACTATTGAGGTGACGCTGCACGATCTGCCGGAGACGGTGATGGCGCAGCTGCCCGCGCTCGGCGACCCGCAGGTGCCGGACGAGCCGCTGCTGATCGATCGCGCCGCCTCGCCCGACTGGCTGCTGCGGCAGCAGAACGGCGCGCGCCTGTTAATTCAGGAGACGCAGCTTAGCGTGCTGGCGCTGTTCGCACGCTGGCGCGGCGGGCTGATGGCGTGGGAAGAGATGGAAAAGCGCATGGGCGGCGAGATTGAGATGCTGTTCGACCGGCTGATTTTCGATAACCGCGATCGGGAAGCGTCGTCGATGCTGCTGCTGACCAGCAGCCAGGTGCGCGAAGAATTCTACCGGCTGGAGAAGCGCTTCGGTCTGCAATTTAACGGCAACTGCATCTACGCCCTGAGCCACTATCTGTTACAGCGCGCCAGCGAAACGCCAGCACGCCTGAATACGGAACTGATGCGCCAGCTCTCGCACGCGCTGGAACAGCGCTATCCGCTGCTCTGCCGCTTCTGCCATGAAGTGCTGTCGGCGGTGACTCATAAGCTCGATTTGCAGCCGCAGCGCATCGACGCGCTGCTGCTGATCCTCTGGCTGCAAAAAAGCGGCGCGCTGAGCCAGACGCAGATGACGCGCGCGGTGATCCTCGCACACGGCTACGCGACCGCCAGCAGCATCGCCAACGTGGCGAATCGTCTGTTGAAAAGCAACCTGTTCGAATCGTTCGATATGCCGCTGGACGTGACGCCGGAAGCGATCGCCAGCGAGGTGATGAACTATATCGAGCGCAACGCGCTGGCGTCCGGGCTGGTGATTCTGGTGGATATGGGATCGCTGAACCTGATCCACCAGCATTTCCAGCGCCGCATCACCACGCCGGTGGCGATTATCAGCAACGTCTCGACGCGCATGGCGCTTTACGTGGGCGAACGCATCCTGCGCGGCGACTACCCGGAGGCGATCGTCAGCGAGGTGGCCGCCGACCTGCCGATCGAGCACCAGCTGATCTGGCCGCAGCAGAACAAGCCGCGCGCCATTATCACCGCCTGCGCCACCGGACTCGGCGCGGCCAGCAACCTGAGCGCGCTGTTGAAGGCGAGCATCCCGGAGGCGCTGGCGATTGAGATGGTGGCCTGCGACGACGACAGCCTGACGGATGAGGCGAAGCGCGCCTCGCTGCTGGCGCGTTATGAGGTGCTGGCGGTGGTCGGCACGCTCGATCCCGGTCTGCCGGTGCCGTGGATTTCGCTGGAGTCGCTGATTTCCGGCCAGGGCAGCGCGGCGCTGAACACCCTGCTCGGCGGCCTCGCCAGCGCCTCGCAGATTGAGGAGATCAATAACCAGATCGTGAAAAACTTCTCGCTGCGGCGGGTGATCGAGTCGGTGACCATTCTGGATACCGGTAAGGTGATTAATCAGGTCGAACAGTTTTTGCTGCGCTATCAGCATCTTGTCGGACTACAGCTCGCCAACGATCGCAAGGTGGCGCTCTATATTCATATCAGCTGCCTGATTGAGCGGCTCATCCGTCAGGCGGCGATTCAGCGTTACAGCGGAACGCAGCGTCCGTCGCGGCAGCTCAATCCGCTGCGCGAGGCGCTTAGTGTCATTGAGGCCAGCTACAGTGTCAAAATCCCCGACGCCGAGCTGCATTACATCCACGATATTTTGCATCGCCAGACCGAATTTATCCCGTCAGATCAAGAGTTTTAATCCCTTCTGCCGCTTCGTTTCCGGCGCGCCACTATTTCTGGCACGCCGGTTGCTCTTATTTCTGCGTGGAAACGCTTGATGAGGTCAGGATGAAACGTCACTACATTTTTGCCAGCCACGGCACCTTCGCCGCCGGCATCCGTCATTCCGTCGAGTTAATACTGGGCGCCCAGCCGCACCTGCACACGCTGTGCGCCTATGTGGATGAAAACGAAGATTTAACCCGCCAGGTGGATAGCCTGATGGACGCCTTTACGCCGCAGGACGAGCTGATTGTCATTACCGACATCTTCGCCGGCAGCGTGAACAACGAATTTATTCGCTATCTCCATCGACCCGATTTTCATCTGCTGGCGGGCTTAAACCTGCCGCTGGTGATTGAGATGTTGATCGCGCCGCCGGACGAGCCTGCGCTTCAGCTTATCCACGAGGCGCTGGCCAACGCCAGAGAAGGCATGCAGTACTGCAACCAGACCATCAGCGGCGCCCGCTGCGCCGACAAAGATTTCTGAGCGAGGAGGATAACAATGATAAAGCTCTTACGTGTCGATCACCGACTGCTGCACGGCCAGGTGGCCTTTTCCTGGACGCAATATATTGGCGCCGACTGCATTCTGATCGCCAACGACAGCGTGCCGAACGACGACCTGCGCAAAACCACCATCAAGCTGGCGAAGCCGCCAGCGGTGAAGCTGGTGATCAAAAGCATCGACGACGCCATCGAGGCGATCAAAAGCGGCGTCACCGATAAGTACAAGCTGTTTATCGTCGTCGAGTCGGTGGCGGACGCCTGGCGACTGGCGTCGGCGGTGCCGCAGATCGTCAGCATCAACCTCGGCGGCATCAAGGCGCGCGAGGGCAGCCGCAATATCTCGAAAGCGATTAACGTCCTGCCGGAAGAGATTGCGCTGTTGCAGGAGCTGACGCAGGCGGGGACGGAAATTGAAATCCGTCAGGTACCCGGCGATCGCAAACAGCTGTTTACCGAGGCGCTGTAGCGCGGGGAGTCACCATGACAGAGGCACTTCTGCTGGGGCTGGTGGCGTTTATCGCTCAGTCCGAATATGCGCTCGGCACTTCGCTGCTCTCGCGGCCCATCGTCACCGGCCTGCTGACCGGGCTGGTGCTGGGCGACGTGCAAACCGGGGTGATAATGGGCGCGACGCTGGAGCTGGCGTTTATCGGCTCGTTTTCGGTCGGCGCGTCGATTCCGCCCGATGTGGTGACCGGCGGCATTCTCGGCGTCGCCTTCGCCATCACCTCCGGCGCAGGCACCGAGACGGCGCTGCTGCTCGGCCTGCCGATCGCCACCCTGACGCTGGTGTTGAAAAACGTCTATCTGGGGCTGTTTATTCCCACGCTCAGCCACAAGGCGGACGTCTATGCGGAGCGGGGCGATACCGGCGGCATCGAACGCATGCATCTGCTGGCGGGGTTCGGCCTGTCGCTGATGCTGGCGACCATCGTCACCGTTTCATTCCTTGTCGGCAGCGGCGCGGTGAAAAGCCTGCTCGACGCCATCCCCGAATTTATTAAACACGGGCTGAGCGTGGCGACCGGCATCATTCCGGCGCTCGGCTTTGCGATGCTGGCGCGGCTGCTGATCAATAAAAAGGTAGCGCCCTGGTTTTTCCTCGGCTTCGCGCTGATGGCCTACCTGAAAATTCCGGTTACCGGCATCGCCATTCTGGGCGCTATCGCCGCGGTGGTGATGGTCAACGTGACGCATCAGCCTGTGCAACGCGCCTCGACGGCGCAGGGAGTTGAGAATGACGAAGATGATTTCTGACAACGAAAACCCGACGGAGCCGACCATCACCCCGCGCGATCTGCGCCGCGTGTTCTGGCGCTCTTTCCAGATGGAGTTCTCCTGGAACTATGAGCGGCAGATGAACCTGGCGTTTGTCTACGCGCTGATGCCGGTGCTGAAAAAGCTCTATACGCGCCATGAAGATCTGGTCAGCGCGCTGAAGCGCCACCTGGTGTTCTTCAACACCACGCCGCATATCGTGACGCTGATCCTCGGCATCACCGCGGCGATGGAGGAGAAAAACCGCAGCGGCGGCGGCATGGACAGCGCCTCGATCGATAACGTGAAGGCGTCGCTGATGGGACCGCTGGCAGGGCTGGGCGACTCCTTCTTCTGGGGCACGCTGCGGCTGATCGCTACCGGCATCGGCACCAGCCTGGCGCTGAAGGGCAATATTCTTGGGCCGATCCTGTTTGTGCTGATTTTCAATATTCCGCACATCCTGGTGCGCTGGCTCTTTACCCGCTGGGGGTACGTGCTGGGCACCGGCGTGCTACAGCGCATCCAGCAGAGCGGCATGATGGAGAGCGTCACTTACGGCGCGTCGATCATCGGCCTGATGGTGGTCGGCGCGATGACCGCCTCGATGATCGATATCACCATTCCCATTACCTTCGGCACGGGCGAGGCGAAAACCGAGGTGCAGTCGATCATCAACGACATTATGCCCTGTCTGTTGCCGCTGCTGAGCTTCGGCATCGTTTACTGGCTGCTGGGGAAAAAGGTGCAGCCGCTGGCGATTATTGGCGGGATGGCGGTGGTCGGCATCCTGGGGTCCTGGATTGGTCTGTTCTGAGGAGAAAAGCATGTCGGTCACCATGATGCACTGTATCGAAAGCGAGCCGGAAATTCTGGCGCGCATACTGAACGAATATGAAACGACGCTGGCGCCGGTGCGGCAGCGGCTGGCGCAGGGGCCGGTGCGACGCCTGCTGATCCTCGCTACCGGTTCGTCGATGAACGCCGCCCAGTGCGCCGCGTTCGCCTTCAGCCAGTGGGCCGGGGTGCAGGTGGAGATTAAAGAGCCGTACCCCTTTACCCACTACGAGCGGCTGGACGAGCAGGCTGACTGGATCGTCGCCCTGTCGCAGAGCGGAAAAAGCCACTCCACGCTACAGGCGCAGCGCAAGGCGCAGGCGGCGGGACGACAGGTCTGGAGCCTGACATCCGATCCGCACAGCCCGCTGGCGCGCGAGGCGGATGCGCTGCTGGACATCAACTGCGGCATTGAGCCGGTGGGATTCGTTACCGTCGGCTTCAGCGCCACGGTGCTGAACCTGCTGCTGATGGCGATGATGATCGGCGAAGCGCAGGGCGAACTTGGCGCCGCGCGGCGGGAGAGTCTGCTTCAGTCGCTGCGCGCGCTGACGCGCTATCTGCCGGAGACGATGCGCCGCACCGACGCATTTATCGATCGCCATCAGACGCTGCTGGCGCAGGCGACGCGCTATGTCGCCATCGGCTACGGCGCGCTCGCTGGCGTGGCGCAGGAGTTTGAGACCAAGTTCACTGAAACCGTGCGTTGCCCCTCCAGCGGCTTTGAGCTGGAAGCCTATATGCACGGCCCCTATCTGGAGGCGAACGCCAGCCATCTGCTGCTGTTTATTGAAGATGCGCCCAACTCACGCAGCGCGGCGCTGCGCAACTATATGCGTCCGCACGTTCGGGCCGCGCTGACCCTTAGCGCGCAGGGCGACGGCGATGAAACCACGCTGGCGCTCGATTTCCCTCTCGATCCCTTGCTCGCGCCGCTGCTGCTGATTGTGCCGGTGCAGATCATGGCGTACCGCGTCGCCACGCTGAAGGGCATCGATTTAGGCGTGCGGATTTTTGACGATTTCGACAAGGTGCTGCAAAGCAAAATCTAATCATTCCTCAGGAGAAATAATATGTTGGGTTTTAATCAGGACGAGTACCTGACCAGTACTCGTGAGATCATCGCTGCGCGCGAAATCGCCGAACAGGTGGCGGAAACCATTCATCAGACGGGCTTCAGCAACCTCTTTTTCGCTTCGGTCGGCGGCTCGCTGGCGCCGATGATGGCCATCAATGAGTTCGCCAAAGAGTGCACTGCGCTGCCGGTCTACGTGGAGCAGGCGGCGGAGCTGATCGCGAAAGGCAATAAAAAGCTGAGCAAGGATTCGGTGGTGATTACCCTGTCGAAATCGGGCGACACCAAAGAGTCAGTGGCGATAGCCGAATGGTGCAAGGCGCAGGGCATTCGCGTTGTCGCCATTACCAAAAACGCCGATTCGCCGCTGGCCGCCGCCGCCAGCTGGCATATTCCGATGCGCCATAAAAACGGCGTCGAGTTTGAATATATGCTGCTCTACTGGCTGTTCTTCCGCCTGGTGGCGCTGAACGGCGAATTTGCCGACTACGACCGCTTCGCCAGCCAGCTGGAACAGCTGCCGGAAAACCTGTTGCAGGCCAAGCGCGACTTTAACGATCGCGCCGACGCCATTGCCCGCCAGTATCACGCCAGCGACTATATGATGTGGATCGGCGGCGCGGAGATGTGGGGCGAAGTCTACCTCTTTTCGATGTGCATTCTGGAGGAGATGCAGTGGAAGCGCACCAAATCGGTCAGCTCGGCGGAGTTTTTCCACGGCACGCTGGAGCTGCTGGAAAAAGAGGTGCCGCTGTTCCTGGTGAAAGGCGAAGGCAAATGCCGCACGCTGGACGATCGCGTCGAGGCGTTCGCCCGTAAAATCAGCGACCACGTCGTCGTGATCGATCCGCGCGACTACCGTCTGAGCGGCATTGACGAAGCGTACCGCTGGATTATGGCGCCCTGCGTCGCCTCCACGCTGCTGGTGGATCGACTGGCGGCGCACTTTGAAAAATATACCGGCCACGACCTGAATATCCGCCGCTACTACCGCCAGTTTGATTATTAATGCCGCCCGCCCTTTCCGCAGCCGGAGAGGGCGGCTTCCGGCTTAACTTCGCTTCTCTAAAGTTGCATAATTAATGCAACTTAACTTGGCGCGAGGTCATCATGTCTGACAGTAATAAAGCGGGGCATACTTTTCTGGCGAGCCTGGGCAAAACCCGGCTGCGCCCCGGCGGCGCGGACGCGACCGAATGGCTGTTTGCGCAGGCCGGATTTACCGCCGAAAGCCAGGTGCTGGAGATCGCCTGCAATATGGGCACTACCTCTATCGAGCTGGTTTCCCGCTTCGGCTGCCGGGTTCACGCCGTGGATATGGACAAGCAGGCGCTGCGCAAGGCGCAGGAAAACGTTGACGCCGCCGGTCTCGCCGACCGCATCCAGCTGAGCGAAGCTAACGCTCACCATCTTCCTTTCCCGGATAACAGCTTTGACGTGGTGATTAACGAAGCGATGCTCACTATGTATGCCGATAAGGCCAAACAGCGACTGGTGCGCGAATATTATCGCGTACTGAAACCCGGCGGCTGTTTGCTGACGCACGATATTATGCTGACGCGCGGCGAGCTGGAAGCGCAGGCGGATACGCAGCTGCAACAGGTGGTGAAATCGAACGTCAGCCCAATGACGCAGCCCGAATGGCAGGCGCTGTTTTATCAAAATGGCTTTAGCCAGGTAGCGACGCATCACGGCCCGATGACGCTGATGTCGCCGCGCGGCATGTTAAAAGATGAAGGCGTGCTGAGAACGCTGAAAATTATTTTTAACGGGCTGAAAAACCGTGAAAACAGACGGCGCTTTGTTGGGATGTTCCGCTATTTCCGCTCTCAGCGGCGACAAATGAACTATATCGTCTGCTGTTCGCGCAAAAGCTAAAAAGGGAAGGATGGCGCCTTCCCGCTGAAGGTGCGGCCAGCCTGCGCCGCCCGCGTTAAGGTTGCGGCAGCACAGGCCGACGCGGATGCATCGAGCCTGTGGAGATCAGGCGGTTGGCGTAAAGCTGGCAAGCAGCGCGGAAAACTGCGCGCATTCCTCGTCGGTCAGCGCGCCGTTTTTAGTCTGGGTAAACACCAGAATCTGCGATGCGTTCAGCATGAATATCGCCTGCTGCTGTGCGATGGGGCGACCCTCGCGCTGGAAGGTGGTGACGATCCGCTCTCCCTCGATCTCTTGTTTCCCCAACCGTGCGCTGTCGCGCTGCTTCGTCTGCCAGTTCGGCAGATGCTTTTGCATTAACGCCAGCTGGCCGCTGATATAGTCTTGCAACGTCATGCCCGGCGGCAGCCGATCGCGCGATATGGTATAAGTGGGGGCGGCGATGTTTGCCGTTCTGAACAGGTTAGCGGTCTGATCCAGATAGCCTTCGGGAAGGGTAATGCTGCCTTCGGTAAACAGGCAGCGGGATGCTGTTTGGGTCATTTTTGCAGTTCCTTTTGCATTGAAAAATATGATTTTTACACAGCGAAAACGAAATAACCATATGCCAGGTAAGGAAAAGTGACACATACGGGTGCCTGCGGTAGAGCGGTTGTTGAAATAATGATCAGCCTGTAGCGAAAAACATTAAAGTTCACAATAAATGTTGAGACTGTTGACGTAACCAAGGGTAATTTGTTGTCACTAAAATAAGCGCCCGTAACAGCGGGGCAGGGATAACAGGAGAAACCATGCGTAACACTCACAAACTTTTATTTTCGGGCGCATTGATTAGCGCGTTGGCATTCACTTCTGTCGCCTATGCGGAAGGCGAGCAGGCTACGGACCCGGCGCAAACGCAGGAAAATCCGATTCAGTCGGCGCCGCAGACGCAGGGCAATCCGGGACAGCCGGCGCCGGAACAAACGCCAGCGAATCCGGCGCAGCCGGTGCCGCAGACGCCGGACCAGCAGAACCAGCAGGACCCAACTCAGGGCGCGCCGGAAAGCGCCATGCCGCAGGACCCGACGCAAACCCGGCCGCAGGCTGAAACGCCGCCGGACGCCGCGCAGGCGCCAAAAGAGCCGTACGAAGTCACCGAGTTCTTTAGCGATTCCCGGCGATACACGATTGGCGATACGGTGCCGGAAAAATATCGCAGCAAGACTTATGAGATCACCGAGTGGCAAAAACGTCACCTGCCTGCCCCGGAGGCGGATAGCCACTGGACCTACATGGGCGGCAACTATGTGCTGATCACTAAAGGCGAAGGAAAGATCGTGAAGGCGAAATCGGGCGATATCTTCTTTCACTAAGTCATAACGGGAAACCAGCTGTTTGCGGCCAGCGCTTTATCGGCGTCTGGCCGCTGTCGTTTCTGGCTTTTAGCGCGTCGGGCGAGGCGGAGCTACCACAGCGCACCGCGTCGCCGGGGCAGGCAGGCCGCCCCGGTTTCAACGGTTACGCCTGGCTAAAGCGTTCGGCGCGGAAGGTGGCGAACATCGGGTGGGGCTCGCCGCTGATAATCTCATCCGCCAGCAGCTCGCCGGCGATCAGCGCCAGCGTCGCGCCTGAGTGGGTAAAGGCGACGAAGCAGCCCGGCGCCTTTTTCAGTTCACCGAAAACCGGATTGCCGTCGCCCGGAATCGGCTTCAGACCCGCTTTCCAGCCGCTGGCGCGCAGCGCTGGCCGGCCGGCGATCAGCTTGCTCGCCTCCTGTACCAGCTCCTCTACCACCGCTTCCGGGATGGTGTACTGTCCGTCTGCGGCGCGGCGAATATGTTCCTCATACCAGTCATGATCGATCGCCAGCGTCGCGCCCGGATTCGGACGTATCGCGGCGCGCGGCGTGTTCATCACCACATCTACCGGCGTATCGATGGGATCGGTCGTGACCAACATCGATACCGGCGATCCGTTGGGAATCTTCACGCCCAGCGGCGCCACCACGTCCGGGGTTTGCGGGCCGCAGGCGACCAGCACCGCGTCGGCATCAATCTCGCCTGCCAGCGCCGTGGCGACGCCGCAGGCGCGTCCGGCGGCGTCGGTTTTCACTGCGGCTTTACCGGCATGCTCTATCAGCCTGCCGCCGCGCTGATGAAACTCCTCCATCAACCAGCCGATCAGGTGCGGCAGGCTGACCCAGCCTTCGCCGGGGTTGAAAATCGCCTTGTCGGCCATCGCCTCCGGCGCGATATTGCGCGCGCAGCCGCCGACGGTTTCCGGGCCGACCAGCTTCGAATCGTAGCCGTGCGCGCTTTCCAGGGCGTGGCGCGCGTGCGTGCCGCGATCGTCGTCCGCCGCCCAGTAGAGGCCGCCGTCAAAGCGCAGCCACGGAAGATCGGGATGTTGCGCGAACAGCGTGCGGTAGCGATCGATGCCCGCCATACGCAGCGCATGATATTCACGCGCGCGCTCGCCAGCGGAATTGAGCCAGGATAGCGAGCGGCCAGAGGCGCCGGAACACAGCTCCGCTTCGGTAATCAACACCACCTGCGCGCCCTGGCGCAGCAGATGCACCGCGCTGGAAACGCCAATCGCGCCGCCGCCGATCACGGCGACGATTTTTTCATTTTTCTGCAAAGACATAGGGTGGTTCCTTGTTCAGGTAACAGATTGAATAGGGGCCGCCTCAGGCGTTGCGGACGGCGTAACGGGTATGCAAATCTTCAATCAGGCGCAGCGCCGCCAGCGATTCGGCGGCGTCCACCGGCGGCGGGCCGCCCTCCAGCAGCGCATTGGCCAGCAGGCGGTAAAAGGCGAGGTAATCGCCGCGCTCGGTTTCAACAGGCTTATTTTCGCCATCGCGGGTCAGCGTCCCCCAGCGGCTGGCCTCCTCTATACCGTACCGCGCGTCCAACGGCGTCATGCCAGCTGCAAGCAGGGGCTCCTGGTTATCCAGTCCCCACTTGGTAAAACCTGCGCGGCTGCCCAGCAGATGAAAGCGCGGCCCCTGACGGGCGGCGAGTCCGTTCATCCACAGCCGGGTGCGTATGCCGTTTGCGTGCAGCAGCGAAACGAAGCTTTCCTCATCCGCATCCGACTGCGCGGGCAGGGTATGGCGCGCCAGTTCGGCATAGCTTTCCGTCACCGGGCCGAACAGCTGTAACGCCTGATCGATAAGATGGCTGCCGAGATCGAGCAGCAGGCCGCCGCCTTCCGCCACGTTGGCGCGGTCGCGCCAGTTGCCGAAGCCCTGCGGGCGCCACCACTCAAAACGCGATTCAAAGCTGCGCACTTCGCCCAGCGCTTGCTGGCTAAGCAGCCTGCGCACCGTCAGAAAATCGCCGTCCCAGCGTCGGTTCTGAAATACCGTCAGCAGCGTGCCCGCCGCCTGCGCGGCGGCGATCAGCGCTTCGCCGTCGCGGCTGTTGGCGACAAAAGGCTTATCGATCGCCAGATGCAGGCCGCGGGCGATAGCCGCCTCCGCCTGCGCGCGATGCCCTTCCGGCGGCGTGCCGAGCACGATCAGATCGAGCCGCAGCTCGCCCGAGTCAATCAGCGCCAGCAGCTGCGGCCAGCTCTCCACCAGCCGCGCCTGCGGATAGCGCTGCTGCGCCAGCCTGCGCCGTTCCGCGTCGGCGGTGACAATCGCCGTCAGCGCAAAGTGCGGATCGGCGGCCAGCAGCGGCGCGTGAAATACCTGGCCGGATATGCCGAACCCCACGACCGCCGTGCGGATCTTTCCTTGCAGCAAGGGCATCAGAGCACCTCCGATAAGAAGCGGCGCAGGCGCGCCGAGCGGGGACGTTCAAAGATCGCTTCCGGCGTGCCGCTCTCGACGATCTCGCCTTCGTCCATAAATACCACCTGGTCGGCCACCTTACGCGCGAAGCCCATCTCATGCGTGACCACCACCATCGTCATTCCGCGCTGACAGAGATCGGCCATCAGATTCAGGACTCCTTTCACCAGTTCCGGGTCGAGCGCCGAGGTCGCCTCGTCGAACAGCATTACCTCCGGGTCCATCGCCAGCGCTCTGGCGATCGCCACGCGCTGCTGCTGACCGCCAGAGAGATCGCGCGGCCGATGATCGGCGCGCTGCGTCAGCCCCACCTCGTCCAGCCGCAGCCGGGCGATCTCCAGCGCCTGCTGCTTCGGCAGCTTTTTAATTTTCCACGGCGCCAGCGCCACGTTTTGCAGCGCGGTGTGGTCGGGAAACAGATTAAAGTGCTGAAACACCATGCCGATGCGCAGGCGCAGCGCGTCCGGCTTCTCTTTCAGTACCGAGCGGCCCGCCAGCAGCACATCGCCGGTTTTCGGCTCGTGTAGCCGGTTGATGCCGCGCAGCAGCGTCGATTTGCCCGACCCGGACGGGCCGATAATGCAGGTGGTGCTGCCCGCCGGAATATGCAGCGAGACGTTGCGCAGCACCTCGACGTCGCCATAGGCCAGCGTCAGGTTGCGCAGCTCCAGCGTGGCGCCGTGAAAGGCGGGCTCCTGCGTGGTATCCACAGCTAAGGCGTTATTCAGCATACTGTTGCTCCCGATGGGTGGAGAGAGGGGCCGTGCGGCCGGGCTTCAGCGGAGGCGTGCTCTGCTGCACTTCATCCAGCTCTTTCAGGCCGCTCTGCGGCGCGCTGGCGCGGCGGCGGCCGGTGCGGTAACGCTCGTCGATGGTATTAACCAGATGAGTCATCGGTACCGTGATCACCAGATAGAACATCCCTGCCAGCATCAACGGCGAGAGGTTGCCGGTCAGCACCGCGGCGTCCTGGCCGACGCGGAACAGTTCGCGCTGGCCCACCATCAGCCCCAGCAGGTAGACCAGCGAGGAATCTTTGATGATCGAGATAAACTGGTTCACCACCGCTGGCAGCACGCGACGAATGCCCTGCGGAATGATGATCAGCGCCATGGCGCGGCCGTAGCTCATGCCGAGCGCGCGGCAGGCTTCCAGCTGGCCTTTATCGACGCTCTGAATGCCGGAGCGAAATATTTCCCCCATATAGGCGCTGGCGATCAGGCTGAGGGCGAAGATGCCGAGCGGGTAGGGCGTTGGGCCGAACAGCTGATAGCTAAAGCGCGCCAGGCCCTGGCCGATCAGCAGGATAGTTAAAATCGACGGCAGGCCGCGAAACAGATCGGTATAGATGCGCGCTGGCAGGCGCAGCCAGCGTGACGGCGAGATCGCCATCAGCGCCAGCAGCAGGCCGAAGCTGGTGCCCAGCACGGTAGCGGCCAGAGAGATGATCAGGGTATTGATTAAACCGGTCCCCAGCAGCTGGGGAAAAACGGCCATCATCGACGGGAAATCGAAGAAGGTCCGCGACAGAATCTCGAACAGGTCCATAGTAAGCACTCGCTTTTTTCAGGGGCGGGACGCAACTATCCCCGCCCGGTGGAACAGGCTGGTTTCTGAGAAGGCGGTATTACTGCGCGCCGGGCAGGTACTGTTTCGGCATCGGCGAGCCTGGGAACCACTTCTCATAGAGGCGTTTCCAGGTGCCGTCCTGCATGGCGTCGGTGATGGCTTTATCCAGCGCCGCTTTCAGCGCGGGCTTCTGTTTCGCAATGGCGAAGCCAGCGGGCGCGTCAAACGACGGGATATCGGCCGCGTGGACCAGTTTGAAGCGAGCGGCATAGCTTTTGGCCGCCTCGAAATCGAGGAAGACGGCGTCCAGCGTGCCATTATTCAGGGAAGAGATGGCGGCGTTGTTGTCGGGGAAGCGCACCAGATCGGTCTGCGGGAAGTGTTTCACCGCATAGCTCTCTTGCAATGTGCCCTGCACCACACCCATACGGCGTTTCGCCAGCGTGCCGACATCCTTGATGCCAGTATCGCTGCGGGTCAGCACCGTCAGGTAACCCGCCAGATAGCCGGTGGTAAAATCGACGGTTTTGGCGCGCTCCGGCGTAATGCCGATCGCCGCGACGCCAGCGTCATACTGCCCGTTAGCGACCGCGGGCAGAATGCCGGAAAAATCCTGACCGATAAAATCGACCTGCTTAACGCCAAGGCGATGGGCGACGTTAGTAAAGAATTCAATATCGAAGCCGGTAAAATTGCCTGAAGCATCGGTAAAGGTGTAGGGTTTTGCATCGCCCAGACTGGCGACCCGCATATGACCGGGTTCAATCAGGCCGTAGGGATTGTCGTCCGCGGCGGCGGCGCGGGTAGAGAGAGTCGCGATGGAGGCCGAGGCGATAAGCGCGACGGCCATTTTGAACAGGATGTTGTGCGATTTCATAAGTAGTCCGTTTTTGTTGTTAAAACATCAACGACTATTGAAACCGGGGTCGTTTAATTAGTATGAGACCGGTCTCAATGCAGGTGCTGATTATGGAGAAGAGTCGTTGTGAGACCGGTCTCAAATCAGTTACAGTGATATTAAGCACAGCCTTTCTGAGTCGTCAATGATCGAACCTTCAACCTGTGATTCGAATTAATTATGACAAGTACAAATATGCGAATGAAAGCCCCGACGACCGCCGACGTGGCGCGCGAGGCGAAGGTTTCTAAAGCGCAGGCGGCCAGGGCGCTGGGCGGTTACGGCGCCGTTAGCGAGGAGGTCATGACGCGCGTGCAGGCGGCGGCAGAGCGCCTCGGCTATCGCCCTAACGAGCTGGCGCGCAGCATGAACACCGGGCGTTCCAATACCCTGGGCGTTATCGTCGGCGATATTGAGAACCCCCATTTCGGCCTGGCGCTGCGCGGCATTTCCGATGTGGCGCGCGAGGCGGGCTACCACGTCATCCTTAGCAACAGCGACGAACAGGTGGCGATTGAGCAGGAAGCGGTGCGCGTCATGCTGGAAAAGCGGGTCGACGGCATTATCGTCGCGCCTTGTAGCTCCGCCGCCAGCCACAACCCGCATCTGGCGCAGGTGCTGGCGGAGGGCAGGGCGCTGACTTTATTCGATCGTGCGGTATATGACATGGATGTGGAGGTGATCGGCGTCGATTTCACCCGTACGGCGCAGCAGGCGACGCAGGAGTTGCTGGAAGCGGGGCACCGCCGCATCGCTTACGTCACCAGCATGAACTGCGCGGAGCCTTACCGCAGCCCGGAAGACATGGGGCTGACGCCAGTGGCCCAGCGTATCGCCGGTATGGAGCAGGCGTTTCGCGTGGCGGAGGTGCCCTTCGCGCCGACGCTAATCAAGCCCAACGCGCTGGACGACGCGGCGGTGGCGCGTATCGTTGAAGAGCTGTTCGCCGATGCCGCGCCGCCGACGGCGGTGATCGCCTCTGACAGTCTGATCGCCCAGTCGCTGATGCGCGAGTTTCATCTGCGCGGCCTGCGCATCCCGCAGGATCTGTCGTTTGTGATGTACGATAATTTCCCCTGGACGGAGATCGTCTCGCCGCCGCTGTCGGTGATTGCGCAGCCGGTGTATGAAATGGGCTGCGAGGCGGCGCGGCGTATTATCGCCCAGATCCGCGGCCAGGATCCCGGCCCGATGCCTGCGTTTGAAACGCGCTACATCCGACGCGGCTCGACCGGCCCGGCGCCGCGCTGAACAGGCCGCTCAATCTGCGGCAAACGGTAGAACGTTTTGCGTAAGCGCGGTATGAAGGCCAATAAAAAAGGGAGCGGTTGTCCGCTCCCTTTTGTTATTTAACCCGACTAACCGGCTACCGGCACCACTTTGATTTCCACCATGCCGATACCCAGCTTGCGCGGATCCTGACCAATGATATTACCCTCGTTAGAGAGCTGCGGTTCCGGCGGCATAATCACCAGCTGGCTGCTGCCGTTGGGGTTGGTGAAGTGCAGCGTCACGGTACTCACCTCATGGCCCAGCGTCATGGTCTGCTGCTGGTCGCCGACGCGCACCGGAATCGGGCGCTGCGCATTGGGGCCAAAAGCTTTGGCGCGGATCACCAGATCGAAACGCGGCGGCAGCGGTTTGACGTAATCGATCGTCACTTCCGGCGCGAGGTTAGCGTTGGACCAGCGGCCCCAGGCTTCCGGCCGGGAAATGCCGCTGAACTGCTTCACCGCCAGCGGCGCGCCCGGCACGTCGAGCTTAAAGCTATCCGCCTCGTAGCGAATATCGTTATCGGCGATCTTCAGCGCGGCCACATTTTGCTGATGGCGCAGCGCATCCAGCTTCTGCTGGGGGATACGCACTTCGCCCTGCCAGTTCGCGCTGTCGATGCGTTCTACCTGCGGCTGCGCGCCAAGCTGGCCCTGCGCCACGCAGAGGTCGGTTGAGAGCGCCAGCGTCGGCTGCCACAGCCGCGCCATTTTAAAGCAGCGGTCGACCCAGACGAATTTCTCATCGGCGGCGAAATCGGCCAGCTGATAGCGCAGCGGCGCGGCATATTCCCCTTCCGGCAGCGGCTCGACTTTATCTTTGCTAATTTTGAGCAGCAACGGCAGGCTGAAATGCGCGCCGGAGAAGCTGATGCTGTTTTTCTCGCGGTCGACGCTAAAGCGGTCGATACGTTTCGGGAAGCCCCACAGCTGGATAACGTCCGGTTTCCATGTCAGCACCTTTTTCTTCATATCGAACTGATCCGACAGCGACCGATCCGAGAGGGAGCTGCGTCCAAGGCCTATCGCCTTGTCGCCGCCGAGCAGATCCAGCACGGTGGCGCCGTTATCCAGCGAGCTGCGCTTCATCGTCAACAGCTGCGGCTGCGCGCGGTCGCCGCGAATCACCATAAACAGGTTGTCGCGCTGATGGGCATTCAGGTATTTCCATGCGGTATTGTTCATCGCCAGGTGATCGGACGAGACCACAATCAGGGTATTTTTCGCCCACGGCGACGCGAGAATGCGTTCTATCAGGCGCGCCACGTGCTGCTGACTACAGGCGACGGCGCTGAACGACTGGTTCGGTTTGCCTTCATAGCTGTAGCTTTTACGATCGCAGCTGCGCGAGATAAAGCCGTCCGGGTGATGGGTGTCGACCGTCAGGGTAAACAGGGCGAAAGGCTGTTTCTGCTGCGACAGCTGCTCGAACTTCTGCCATACCTCATCCATTACCGTATCGTCATAGAAGCCCCAGTTATTGCGGTAGGCTGGATCGGCGACCTGATCTTTCAACTCCTGCAAGCCGTACAGATGATCGATGCCGTGCGACTTCAAAAAGGTATCTTTGCCAGCGAAGCGCAGATCGGCACCCTGCATAAAATATGTCTGATAGCCGGAGTTTTTCAGGATGTCGCCCAGGCAGATATTCTGCGGGAAGAAGCTGGAGAGCGATGCCGAGGCGTTGCCTTCAAAGGGGGCGAACAGCGGAATGCCGCACTGCGAGGCGACCATCCCGGCGATGGTGTATTCGGTGCCGGGCAGCTGCTCGGTCTGTGAGAAATCGAGCGCCTGCTGCTGTTTCAGGCGGCTCAGCTCCGGCGCCAGGCCGGGAAATGCCTGTTCGTCGAACCAGGTGCGCTCCAGGCTTTCGCCATAGATATAGACCAGGTTCAGCGTCGGTTTGGCGATCTGCTTTTGCGGCACGTGATACCACTGCGCGAAGTCGGAATCGCCGACGCGGCTCTGCGAGCCGAGCAGATCGACCACCTGCTGAAAGGCGGGCGTGGTTTTAATCGAGCTGAGCGCCAGCAGCAGCGCCAGCAGGCTGTAGCCGAAATGGTGCGGCCGATCGCCGCGTCGCCGCAGCAGCCAGGAAAGCAGGCAAAAGACCAGAAACAGCGCCAGCACCAGTCCGATGCCGGGCAGCACATATTTGCTGACGCCTGCGCCGGTCAGACTGTTGGTCAGGGTATAGAGCACCGCATCGTTAATCCCTTCGCCGGTGAAGTAGTTACTGGCGTACAGGGTGGCGTTAAGAATGATAAACAGGCCAAGCACCAGCAGCAGCGCCAGATACCAAAAGGTATTGCGTCCGGCTTTACAGGCGTAAATAACAATCGACGCCACAAACAGGATGACTGAAAAGAGTTCAGACAACGAAATTTCCTCATGCGCAAGCGGGCGGCTATCGCGCGCCAGAATCGCTTTTATGACAGGGGAGAGCAGAATTTTTTCAATCTATCCTGACTGTCACATCCCTGCAATACGCCATATCACAACTGTGGCGCGCAGCGCGCAAATTCAGACATTGAGCGGGCTGAACGTGCAGCGGCAGCTTTGTGAATATGCGCTGGCGCTTCGGAGAAAGGGTGCGTCGGACGGCGGGACGTCGCGCACCGGGTCAAAGTTGCGCCAGAAACCGGTAGCGGTAGAGGCATCTGATAAAACGCTGAGCATCAGCAGTAAAAAATAACGCTAACAGGCTTTACGGCTAAACGACCTGCATCTCTTCTGCGGATTGAGAAGAGGAGGCTAAACGAAGCCCGGAGACGCCGTGCAGACGCGCCAGGCGGGAAAGGGTCCGTTCCAGCTGCTGCTGGCGACAGGCATCGTTCCAGCCCATCTCCTGCGCCATCAGGTGTGCGATTTCCGCCATCAGCGGCGGCGTCAGCTGGCCGGAGATGCCGAGCGCGGTGCGGCGCAGCAGCAGGTCTTCCAGCATCACCACCTGTTCCTCCTTAATCAGCCAGCGCAGCTCGGTATCACTGTAGTCGGCGTGATGCTGCAACGGCTGCTCATCGTTCGCGGCGATTTGGCGCAGCAGCGGCCCGGCACGCGTGCCGTAGCGCTCCACCAGCCGATCGATGCGGCTCTCCGGTAGCTGATATTTGGCGCTCAGCTCGCGGATCCAGCTGGCGCGGCGTTCCGGGCAGGGAAAATTGCGCCCGCCGCCGATCGCCATATTTTCGGTAGAACGCAGACGTTTCTCGCCCAGAAGCCGCAGCACCCGATCCGCTGCCTGTTCGCCGAAACGGCGGAAGGTGGTCCATTTGCCGCCTACCAGGTTCAGCACGGAAAAATCGCGCGTGGCGTCAGGCGGAAAGTAAACCAGCGAATGGTTACGCGTGATGCGGCCGCTCACTTCGGTGTCGCTGGCGGGCAGCGGACGCACGCCCGCAAAGGTGTAGATCACGTCGTCGTCGGTGACGTCGATATGCGGGAAGATAAAGCGCAGCGACTCAAGAATATAGCGCTGTTCCTCTGCGGAGCAGGCGATATCGTCCGGGTCGTCGACGCGAATATCGGTCGAACCGACCAGCACCTTGCCGTACCAGGGGAACATAATGCAGACGCGTCCGTCCTGATTTTCGTAATAGACCATTTCGTCGCGCAGTTCGGCCAGCAGCGCCGGGCTGTCGATGATCAGGTGCGATCCTTTCGTGCCGCCGATAAGCTTCGGTGGATCCGCCGGCAGCAGGCTGTGGTTGATCTTGTCGATCCAGGCGCCGGTGGCGTTGACGATCACATGCGGCTCAAGGGTGAAAATCGCGTTGGTGAGATTGTCGCGCAGCGTTACCCGCTCGCCGTCGCTCTCCACCAGGCTGACGTAGTTCAGCGCCAGCGCTGCGGCGTTGCTGTTTTCCGCATCCAGCACCAGCTCCACGCCCAGCCGCTCCGGCGCTTTGATCCAGGCGTCATAGTAGGTGGCGCTGTATCTTACCCAGTCGGCGAAGCCGGGCCAGCGAGTACGGGTTTCCGCCGTGTTGTTGAGCCGATGACGCGGCATATTGCCCTGCTGACGGGTATAAAAATCGTAGAGCGACAGGCCGGTTTTGATCAGCAGCGCGCCGCGTCGCGTTGGCTGTTCGCCCAGGCGTAAGAAGCGTTTGCTGGCGTTGACCAGGCCGCCGCCCCAGCTATCGATGGGCACCGTGGTGCGCAGGGGAGAGACGTAATGAGGGGCATTTTTTAGCAGCCGGTCGCGCTCCTGCACCGACTCTTTCACTAAATCGAACTCGCCGGTTTCCAGATAGCGCAGGCCGCCGTGGATCATACGCGACAGCGCGCCGCTGGCCGCCTGGCACCAGTCATCTTTTTCCACCAGCACCACCGGCACGCCCTGCAACGCCAGTTCGCGAAAGGTACTGATGCCATTGATGCCGCCGCCGACAATCAGCACCGGCGCGCGATTGCGCTGGCGCAGCGCGGCGAGCTTCTCTTCCCGATTGCGCTTCACCACCACTTCCTGTTTCCGCATTTTTTCCTCCTCCGCCAGCCGCAGGATGCGCTGGCTCAGCGTTAACGGCTTGCTCCTGCAATTATTTTCGCCGTGGGAGGAGAGGGCAAAAAATGGGCCGCATAAAGTCCATATATGTGACCTGGATCGATATTTTTCTGTAAAACCGCGCGGCCGTTACAGGTCGCCGGTCAGGTACTGCGCCACGCCATTGGCGAAGCTCCAGTCGCCTTTGTCGTTGGTGATAAAGCTGATCATCACATCGCTGCCGCGCACGCCGCAGCAGCTCTCCAGCTCGCGCGCCAGTTCGGCCATAAACCGCTGCTTCTGTTCGCTGCTGCGTGGGCTGGTATAGACACGTACCATTACCAGGTTATCGCTGCGCGTCAGGCCGAGGCCGGTATCTTCAAACACCATCTGATAGCGTTTGTTTTCATGAACAATCTGGTAGCGGTCGCGCTCCGGCACCTTAAATGCCGCCAGCACCGCCCGATGCGCCGCGTCGAGCAAGGTTTTTAGTTCACGTTCCGAACGGCCTTCAATCAAATCGAATTGCAGCAGCGGCATGGTTTTCTCCCGTTAAGCCTCTCTTTGGCCTCTATCCTGGCCGCTTCTCAACGGAAGAAAAAGCGGTATAGTTGAACGCATTGTTTACTATTTTGAACAATTGTGATGAAACTGAAAACGGACGCGCTCTGGCTGCATCTGCACTGGCTGACGGTGCTGGCGGAACAGGGCAGCTTTACCCGCGCGGCGGAGCGGCTTGAAGTCAGCAAGGCGGCGATGAGCCAGAAGATTAAAGAGCTGGAAACGCTGGCGGGCGTGCCGCTGGTACTGCGCACCACGCGCAGCGTGCGGCTGACCGAGGCGGGAGAGAAGCTGGTACAGGAGCTGCGCGTGCCCTTCGCCGAGATTGAACAGAGCTTCTACGCCGTGCGCGACAGCAGCGGGCCGCTGCGCGGACGGGTGCGCATCACGGCGCCGGTCGCCTTTGCCCGTCAGCAGTTGCAGCCGCATATCCGCGATTTTTTGCGCCTGCATCCGCAGGTGCGCATCCAGCTGGAAGTGACCGACCGGCTGGTTTCGCTCGCCAGCGAAGGGTTCGATCTGGCCATCCGCCACAGCAACGCGCTGCCGGAAACCCATGTCGCCCAGCTATTGTGCGACACTCAGGCGCTGCTGGTGGCGTCGCCCGCCTGGCTGGCGGCGCACGGTGAACCGCAGCACCCGCAGGATCTCAGCCGTCACGACTGCCTTTACTACCCGCGCGGCACCGAGCCGCCGCGCTGGCGCTTTAGCGATCCGGCGCAGCCGCAGCGGGAGATCGTGGTCGAAGTGCGCGGCCCGTTCGCCACTAATAACAGCGAATCGATCCGCGATGCGGCGCTGGACGGGCTGGGGATTGCGATGCTGCCGGATTTCAGCGCACGTCAGGCGCTGGCGGAAGGAAGGTTGCGTCAGCTGCTGCCGCAGTGGCGTATTATGGGCGCCTTCGCCAGCCATATCTGGATCGTTCGACCCTGGGCTGCTCGCGTGCCGCGCGCGGTCACGGAGCTTAGCCAGTGGCTGCGCCAGCGCTTTCAGACGCCGGCGCGCTAGCGTTGTGCAGCGGGTCGGAAAACCGGCCCGTGAAAGTGAATTATTGTTAAAGTTTTATGATCCGCCTGCCGATTAGCCTTCAGTTATTCCCTGCACAAAATAATCAAGATCTTCATACTCAGGACAAGGCTCGTCATATGACTAATCAGCCCCACGTTACGCAGCAGGCCTGTCAGCTCGACGATGACACCACGCTGATGACTACCACGGATGCGCAAAGTTACATTACCTACGCTAATCAGGACTTCGTCGAGGTCAGCGGCTATGAGCGCAGCGAAATTCACGGTCAGCCACATAATCTGGTGCGCCATCCCGATATGCCGAAGGCCGCCTTCGCCGATATGTGGGCGACGCTGAAGCAGGGGCTGCCCTGGACCGGATTGGTGAAAAACCGCCGTAAGAACGGCGACCACTACTGGGTGCGCGCCAACGTAGTGCCGGTGATCCGCAACGGCGAGATTGCCGGCTATATGTCGGTGCGCATCAAGCCGGAGCCGCAGGAAATCGCCGCGGCAGAGACGCTTTATCAGCAGATGCGCGAAGGCAAGCTGCGCGGCTGGCGGCTGAATAAAGGGCTGCTGGTGCGCAGCGGCCTGCTCAGCCCGCTGTCGTGGCTGAAAACGCTGCCGCTGCGCTGGCGTATTCGCAGCGGCGTCGGCTTCTGCTGGTTAGGCGTCGCGCTCAGCGCGCTGGCGGTCGGCTTACAGGGCGGAGCGCTGGCGGCGTTTACTGGCCTTTCGCTGATGATGGCGCTACTGACGACCGGCTGGCTGGAGTGGCAGATCGCCCGGCCGATGGAGAAAGTGTGCCGCCAGGCGCTGGACGTGGCGAGCGGCGCTTCGCAGAAGGTCGACCATCTTGACCGCGCCGACGAAGTGGGCATGACGCTGCGCGCCGTCGGGCAGCTTGGGTTGATGTTCCGCTGGCTGGTCAATGACGTGCGCGATCAGGTGATGAGCGTCCATCAGGCAAGCGACGAGCTGGCGCAGGGCAACGAGAAGATCGCCAGTCATACCGAGCAGACGGCGGCCAGCGTGCAGCAGACGGCGGCCACCATGAATCAGATGACTACCACGGTCAACAGCAACGCGGAAAGCACCGGCCAGGCGAATACCTGGTCAATTACCGCCAGCAACGCGGCGGTGCACGGCGGCGAAGTGATGCAGAATGTGGTCGGCACTATGGATGAGATCGCCGCCAGTTCAAAACAGATCGCTTCTATTACCGGTCTGATCGACAGCATCGCCTTCCAGACGAATATCCTGGCGCTGAACGCGGCGGTGGAAGCGGCGCGCGCGGGCGAGCAGGGCAAAGGCTTCGCGGTGGTGGCGGGCGAGGTGCGCAATCTGGCGAAACGCAGCGCCAGCGCCGCCAGCGAGATCCGCCATCTGATCGAAGCGAGCGTGCTGAAAGTGGAGTCCGGCGCTGGTCAGGTGCATCAGGCGGGGCAAACCATCGCCGATATCGTGGAAAAGGTGCAGAACGTCACCGATCTGTTGCAGCAGATCAGTACCGCCACCCGCGAACAGGGCACTGGCCTGAGCGAAGTTGGCAAGGCGGTGGAGGAGCTGGATCGCATTACCCACCACAATGCTTCGCTGGTGGAGGAGGGCGCGCAGGCGTCGGCGCGCATGAAGGATCAGGCGCGTCTGCTGGTCGACGCGGTGAATGTGTTCCGCTAACGCGTCGCGTCAGAGAAAGGCGCGGTGATACACCGCCGTGCTCCAGTAACGGCTGCTGGCGTGTTTTTCCGCCAGCCAGCCCTGACGACGCAGTTCGCGCGCAATCAGCTTATTCGTAATGCCGTGTCCGGCCAGCAGCACAGCGCCGCGCTCGCTGAGCGCGATCAGCTGGCTGGCGGCCTGCGCCGCGCGACGGCGGGCGTGACGGAACGACTCTACCGAGCCGCCGTAGCCGCAGAACCAGAGCAGGCGCAGCAGCGACAGCCAGAGGCCGGGCGGTAGCGCAGGCGTTTTAACCGGCAGCAGCGCCACGTCGCGAAAGCTTCCTTTGCTTTATGAGTCGGTAAATCCTGCCGGGGCCAGATTCAATACTTTATGACTGCATGCACAACCGTCATGCCCAGCGCATTGCTACGTTTAGTGACGCGAAGAGTGCCGCCATCAAAGTAATCGCCCGCCGGTTCGCACACTTTTATGCGTCTTTTCAGGTCCGGATCGTCAACGTAAGCGCCAGAACAGTCGTTACGGCTGCGTGCAGAATACTCACTGGTGGCAGTATAAGTACTCGTTGTACCAGGAAGCAGCCAGACAACGGTGCTGAGCAGGATATAGCTAAAGATGGCAACAATCAGAACTGACCCCGCATAGAGCTTAATATTGCTCATAATGCCGTGGATACGCTTATCCTTATCCCGTTTTTTAATGCAAAAAGAAAGGCACAAACCGAGGATGAGTCCCGCGACAAGCAGCATATGCAGCGTTTTTCGGGCAAGGAAAGTACTTTGGTTGATTGTGTTATGCCACGCAAAGAAAGCAAATATGCAGCCAAGCCCACCTGTGGTTGCTAATAGTAAACGGGGGTACGAAAGGGTATTCATTTGTCACTCTCTCCATGAGCCAGCATCAGGTTCAGGGGACTGAAGTCTGGGATTAACCCCACCACAGAGATATTTCTTTCAGCACCTGAAGACGCTTGTGTTAAGCATGCACTTAACAAATTCGCCTTAAACCCAAATCCGAAGGAATAGGTAAGGGCGGTCTTATTCTGCTGAAATACTTTCTCACTGACAACTGACAAGACTCCGCTTCTGACGCAGAGCAGACTGGTTTCGTTCTCCCGCTACAGGCTCAGCAGGCCTTGAAAGAGGCTCAGAGGCGAAACCAGCTACAGGGCGGCGTGACTTTTCTGTGGCGTCTGCGATGGATGATCCAATACCTGAAAGGTTCAGGAGCGGATGAAGAGAGAGAGCTTTCCAGGTCGAGCGTTCTTTTATAGAAAAAGGCAGTTACTTTAATGGGGAGAAACCGCAATTAGCGGAAAGCGGACCCGGCTGCCCAAAATCAGGAGGTATACTCGATAAAATAGTAGTGATTACGGACGATTCAACGGCGTATTTTTTAATTCTCTGTTTCTGCGCTATTCATCCGGGGCTTTATCACAATGAAATCCTCAAGAACTAACGGGCATTTCTGATTTTCCGGGCAAGACGTCATTTCCGTTCTGCCCGCTCTCCACAGAAGTTTTACAAAACTTTTCCTGTCATCAAACTGTCATCGCGCCGATTCAGGCTGACGGCGATAAGTTTTATTAACAAGGAAAAGAACGTGATGAAACCGACTTTGCTTAGCCTCCTGCTACTGTGCGGCACCGCCTCCGCCGCCGACTTCGATCGCATTTCCGCGATTGTCGACGCCACCACGCCCGCCAGCGATAGTCAGGCCTTTACGCAGCTGGAGGCGCGCAGCTTACAGGCGCTGCGTCAGACGCTACAGGGATCGCAGCCGCAGCTCACGCGCGATGCGCTGGAAAAGGCGAAGCAGGGCGCGCCGCAGGCGGATAAAGCCTGGTTGAAAGCGAGCGGTTATGACTTTGCGGTGAAACAGCAGCAGCAGGCGGATATCGCCCTGCTTGAATCCTTTAATACGCTGCCGGCGGCGGTTAAAGCGCAAAGCATGGCGACCGTTACACGCATTAACCGCGACGCGACCCGCGGCGAACGCCAGCAGGCGCTGGCCGATGCGGAAGGTATCGGCTATCTCTATTTTCTCGCCGATGCGCTGGGGCCGAAGCTGGGCCAGGCGTTTTTAACCGCTTACGATAAGGGCGAGCTGGCGAAGGCCGCCGCACTAATTAAAGCCAGCGAAATCAGCACCTCCGCCGCAAAGGATTATTTTCACTATCCGCGTCCCTTCCTGCAGCCGGGCAATCAGATCCATCAGGTGCCGGACGACGTGGTGGTAAAAGACGGCAAGCCTTACGGCGCCAGCGGCGGCGCCTTCCCCAGCGGGCATACCAATACCGGCTACACCGATGCGCTGCTGCTGGCGGAGATGCTGCCGGAGCGTTTCGTGCCGCTAATCGATCGCGGCGCGCGCTACGGCTATTCGCGCGTGGTGCTGGGCGTGCATTATCCGCTGGACGTGATCGGATCGCGCATGATTGCCGAGCGCAACGTGGCGCACGATATGAACGATCCCGCCTGGCGCAAGCTGTTTGACGAGGCGAAAGGCGAGCTGCGCAGCGCTCTGGCGCGCGAGTGCGGCGGCAGTATAGCGCAGTGCGCGCAAAGCCCGACGCAGGACGATCCTTACCGCGATCCGGCGATGAAGGACTTTTATCGCTTTACCATGACTTACCAGCTGCCGCGGCAGGCGGCGGCGAAGGCCCCGTTTAACGTGCCGAAAGGAGCGGAGGTGCTGCTGGAGCCGGTGCTGCCGCAGCTGAGCGTCGCGCAGCGGCGAGCGCTGATGGCGAAAAGCGCGCTGGCGGACGGCTATCCGCTTTCTGGCGGCGACGGGGAACAGAACTTCTGGCAGCGCCTGAATCTGCATGAGGCGGTGACCGCGGCGCGCTGAACGGTGCCGAAGAGGGTATTTATCAACGAAAACGGGCCGACATCGCGTCGGCCCGTGCTTATCAGGCGCGCTGCGCCTGTCGCCAGCGCCAGATGTCGATCAGCAGGAAGCAGACCAGGCTGATGCCCATTAGCGGCAGGCTAACGGCCAGCGCCACCGTTACTACCGACAACAGAAAGCGCAGGCTGAGGCTCATGCCTCGCCAGGCCTGAATCAGCGTCTCCGCCGGATGGTGGCGCGGCTGAGCGGGACGGCGCAGCCACCAAAGGCGATAGCCCAGCGCGATTAGCACGCAGAGCGCCAGGCCGAAAAAGGCCAGCACCAGCTGGTTCGCCAGGCCGAAAAGAATGCCCATATGCGCATCCACGCCCCAGCGCGTCAGCTTCGCCAGCAGGCCGAACTGCGCGAATTCCACCTTATCCGTCACCTGAAAGGTGTGCGGGTTGACCGCTACGCTGTCGACCTGCGTCGGCCAGCGGCGATCGATTTCGCTGACGATCCACGCCCGGTCCGCCTGGGCGGCGGGTCGGATCTCCAGCTTCGCGGCATCGATGCCGCTGGCGCGCGCGGCGGCCAGCACGCTATCAAACTGGCTTGGGCTGAGCGGCGCGTCGGGCGCATGATGCATCATATGACCGTGATGCTCCGCATGTTCATCCATCATCATCGGCGGCATCGCGCCGTCGAGCTGCGTGTTGACCGCGGGCGTCAGCCAGCCGAAATGGCTGCGCATGGCGTTGATGTTGTCGCCCGCCCAGCGCGACCAGGTCAGGCCGGTGGCGGAGAAAAACAGCAGGCCGATCAGCAGCGCCACGCCCAGCGTGCCGTGCAGCGCGCGCAGCCTTAACAGACGCCCCGTGCGCGATGCGCTGTTGCGTCCGGCGCGCTTCGGCGCGCGCTGCGTCGCCCAGAGCAGCACGCCGCCCAGTGCGGCCACCCACAGCCAGCTGGCGGCCAGCTCGCTGTAGTTGCGTCCGATATCGCCCAACAGCAGGCTGCGATGGAGGTAATCGATAGTGGTGCGCAGCGGCAGAATGCCGCTGGTGCCGTAGACCGTCAGGTCGCCGCGGATTTGCAACGTAATCGGGTCGACGAATACCGCGCGGCTTTCCGACGGCGCGCTGTTGGCGAAACGAAACATCACCCGCGTGGTATCGGTTGCCGTCGGCGCGGGGCGCACGGCGGCGATAGCGGCATCTTCGCCAACATAATGCAGCGCGGCGTCGACCTGCGCGGAGAGCGGCTGCGCCGGGCCGGACGCATCGGTAGTCAGCTGCTGCGCATAGAGAGAGTGCTCCAGCTGCGGCGTCAGTACATAGAGCACGCCGGTCAGCGCGGCGACAAAGATAAAGGGGCCGATAAACAGGCCGACAGAGAAATGCAGACGACGCATCAGCTGTAAGAATGCCTGCCTGCTTTGCGCTTTTTCAGCGTGTGCCGATGCCGTCGGCACGATTTTTTCCGACATGATGGTTCCTTTGCCCGCGTGCGGGCGATAAAAAATGGGCTGGGTTAAACGACAGAGAAGGCGTTAACCGGCGGCCCGCGCGGACGGAACCAGAGAGGCGTCCAGCTGGCGACAAAAGGCTGTAGCTGGAGAGGCGCGGCAGGGATCGCTGCCTGCAACAGCGTCCAGAGTTCAGGCAGGCGAACGGAATCAATCGACAGATGGATCAGCAATACGCAGTAGCCGCAGGCGCTATCGTCCATCATCGACATCGGGTGATGTTTTGGCAGTGATGAAGCGGCGTGCTGCGTTTTGGCGGAAGAGGGCGGCATCGGCTGCGCATCGTGTTGCGTTAGCGCGGTATCCTCATGTGGCATCATCCCGGAAGCGTCGTGCATCATCATCTCGCCGTGCATCATCATCATGCCGGAGGCGTGGTGCATCATCGCTTCCCCATAGCCACGCTGCGCCATCAGCGATTTGGAAATCACCGGTGCGATAAACAGTAGCAGCATAGCCAGTAACGCCAGCCAGGCGGGCAGGCGGCTGCGGGCTACGGCAAAATGGATCAGCGACACGAATCACCCTGTTAAAAAATGACGACATAATTGTACGCGAAGCGCAGGGAGAGAAATAATTTTTTTACAGAAGGGAAAGCAGACAGGGTGTTCGGGCTGTTTCGCTGAGGTGGGCCTGAGGCGCGCGATGCGCCCGTTCCGACGGCGCGTAGCGGCGGGCGTTATCGTCGTCGCCCGCCGTGAAAGGTTCCGCGCGCTTACTGGCAGACGTCGACCCATTCGGCATCGGTTAACGCCGCCATCTGTTCCGGCGAGATGCGCACCGCGCTGTGAGTCGCGCCCGCCGCTGGCAGCACTTCGCTGAAGCGCTTCAGAGAAATATCGCAATAAACCGGCAGGGGATGCTCCAGGCCAAACGGACAGACGCCGCCGGGCGGATGGCCGGTCCAGTTCAGCACCTCGTCGGTGGTCAGCATGCGGGCTTTAGCGCCCAGCGTCTCTTTTAATTTGCGATTGTCCAGCCGCAGATCGCCGCCGGTAACGATCAGAATGACCCTATCTTTGACTTTCAGCGACAGGGTTTTAGCGATTTGTCCCGGAACGACGCCATGCGCTTTGGCGGCAAGATCGACGGTCGCCGTACTCTGATTCAGTTCGATAATGGCGATTTCAGGGGCGCGCTCGGCAAAAAACTGCCGTACAGACTCCAGGCTCATGCTGCTCTCCACAAGAAACGAAGGTGATAAAGCTGCCATAACCGGCGGAATCTGTAAATGTTATGCGGCGGTGAGGCGCCGCCGCTGGAGAGAAATTAAACAGGCTTGAGGGTGCAGTCGCCGCAGCGGTCAATCGCAGGCAGTCGATAGCGCTGACAACAACTGCGACGCTGCATGGCACCGTCGCGCGGGATAACGGTGCGGTAAAGTGGGTTGTCGCTGCCGTCCAGCAGATGACGTGAGAAGAACAGTGCGTGTTCCAGCGTCAGCAGCGTCGCTTCATCCACCCAGCTTTTCATTTCGCCAAGGAACCAGTGCATCAGGTAGCCGTTATTGTTCCAGATTAATTTGGCGTTGATGTCGCCATGCTGCTCGATGCCTTCCACCGCCGGAATAAGGTGGCGCTGGATCATGCGGTCGATACGCTGGTGCGCATTCAGGTAACGCGCCTCTTCATCTTCGTGCGCGTCGATCCAGAATTTATCCGGGCGGCCGCTTTCATGAAATTGCAGATGGAAATGGCGCAGCGAACAGTCCAGCGCGCGCGTTTCCATCACCAGCGCCAGCATCATCGGCGGTACGATCAGGCCAAAATACCACTGCGCCCACAGCGATTGCAGCGGCTTTGCTTCACGCGTCATCTCAGGATAGTTACGGTAGATCTCATCAGCGTAGCGCGCCAGCAGCGGCGTAAAGTGCGCGCTTTGCGACCACGCCGGCTGCGTTAACGTATCGGCAGGCGCCGCTGCGTCAGGACTGGTAAAGCGCAGGAAGTCCAGGAACCAGGCGCGATGCTCGCTGAACAGGCTGTGCAGCGCAGTAGTGAGCGACGTATCGCTCTGCATAAAGATGACCGGAGAGGAACCGTATTCATAAGCCTGACGCGTAACAATAGCCATAGGGCTTCCTGTGTGAACGACTGCTGAATGGTGATAAGAAAACAAATGATAATCGTTCTTGATTGTATCCAGGAAGAAAAAGGGTGGCAAGCGGCAGAGCAAAGGTTGAACAAGGTCGGCACGGAAAATCAAATAACCCTGCGCAGACTCAGGATTAGCTAACTTTTTATTGACGGGCGAGTCACAAAAAAGAGGCGTATTCAGAAAGAATTAATAAAAAAATCGCGCCGGTTAGCCAGCGCGGCTGCATTAATCTGCTCGGTTATCGCTAAGGCGTTACGGTAAAACAGTAAGCCCGAACAAATTTGAATTAAGTATCATTATTAATAGCGGCTGAATATTTATATTGTGAATCGCCTTTTCATCATTGCATTAAATCGGCCGGCTGCGTTAATCGATTTGTTTCGCAAAGTTCTTCCCAGGAAAGAATGGTATTTCTGCCCCGGTTCTTGGCCACATATAATGCCCGGTCGGCATTAGCGATCGCCTGTTCCGCATCTTCTTCAAATATTGGCGCAATACCCGCGCTGATGGTGACGTGCGTAGAAACCCGATCGTTAAAACGGTGGGGAATTTCCAGGTCCAGCACATGCTGACGGATACGTTCGGCCAGCCGCATAGCGATAGCAGCGTTAACGTTGGTCATTAATACCAGAAATTCCTCGCCGCCGTAGCGCGTCACCACGTCGCGCGAACGCACCGCATCTCTTATCGCCGCTGAGACCCGCGCCAGCGCCTGATCGCCCATGGCGTGACCGTAGTTATCGTTATAGGCTTTGAAATTATCAATATCCAACAGCATGACGAAATGGCTGCCGGCATGGTTCTCAAGGATATTTTCCAGCCGGTTTTTCAGGCCGCGCCGGTTGTAAAGGCCGGTCAGCGGATCGAGCATGCTGAGATCGCTGAAGGTCTGCTTCTCCTCATACAGCTGGAACAGCAGCCGACGCGTAAAGTGATCGCTGCGGCGCTGCATCAGGCTTTGCAAGGTGAAGCCGAGCAGCGGCAGCGCAATGGTGAACAGCAGGGTAAGCGAATGCTGGCCGCGATCCAGCACCAGCACCATCAGCGAAGGCGGAATGATATGCAGGCTGAACGCCAGCAAATGTTCATTCAGTGAGATGGCGCTGATAAAGAAGATGGTCATCAGGCTGATTAAAAGAAAACTGCCGTCGAAATAAAAGATCAGTGCATTTTTATGCAATATCAGCCAGGCCCATAATATGCCCATAATTAAAGCCGTAACGGATAATATCGGTTTCCTTGTTACAGGCTTAAGCAAGGCGACGGCCAGCAGAAATAAACTCAGCGTAACAATAAGCGTTGCCGGCAACGAGAATGTCAAATTCTCACCTTTATTTATCGGTAACATAAAAAAAAGTGATGTCGCCATGTTGAGAAAAAGAAAAAGCATCAACGAAAGGCGATATTTGCTGTGAAGCAATTCTTCATAGGTCTGTAATTTCATTGTTATCACTCGGGACGGCCCTGAAAAATCAAAGCGCCATTGCCACAGTAAAAGAAGTTACTCTGGAAATGATTTTGAGCTGTTATTATATGCTTATGGGAATAAGAATAATCCTGGCAATCTACCACTTTATAACTGGTCTGTCATCCTTGTGTACAAAGATTCAACACAAGAAAGGTGCAAAATGATAAAAATTATCATATGCTATTGGTAATCATTATCATTTGGTGCGACGGATATGCTGATGGCGATTATGGCGGCCTGCGGGCTGTGGAGCGTAAGCTGGGCAATGGGGAAACGGCTGCGAAGCGCATGGGGCGTGATTCTGCCAGGCGCGCTGATGCCGGTGGTGGCGTCCATTCATCTCACCTTTAACGAATGGCGCTGGCTATTAGTCGCCGCGCTGCTGTTAACGCTGATCATGCTGATCCATCATCGGCTGCGTCGCTATATCTTGCTGCCTTCCTGCATTGCGCTGGCGAGCGTGCTGGCGGCGGTTTCTGTGAACGCCGGTGGCCTGTAAGGAAACAGGGGCTGAAAAAACGCGTATGACGGCGACGGCAACAAGGAAGCAGGGCGGCCTGCGAAAATCATCGTCACGCAAGCTGGCGTGGTTGATGAATGCACGGGTCCAGTGAAACGAGCCAAAGCCGTAAAGCGGAAGCAACGTAATGCGAACAGCACGGATAGCGCAGGAAGAAAAAGAGAGAAAAAAGGATAATGCGGAAGAACTACCGAGGGCGACAATATTGGTGCGAAGAGAGGGACTTGAACCCTCACGTCCGTTAAGACACTAACACCTGAAGCTAGCGCGTCTACCAATTCCGCCACCTTCGCATTCCGGCAATGCTTTACAGCACTGCAACCACGGAGGCGAATTCTGGAGATTTTTACCGGGGACGTCAACAGATATTTCTCGACTCTGTTGCGATTGCTGTAAAAAACAGCACCTCCCCGGGAAGTGGCGATTTAATCGCCGCGTTAGCGCTTAGCGAGCGCGAGCGGCGCGTCCCCAGACGGCACGATAAACTTTAAAACGACCGGTTTGCGCCAATACCTCGTGCTGACCGAAGGTTTCGTCCAGCACCTGCGGGTAGGGCAGGAAGGCGTTCGCCACCAGCCGCAGCTCGCCGCCGGTATTCAAATGCTGCGCCGCGCCGCGGATCAGGGTGCGCGCCGCCTCAAGGCTGGTCTGCATGCCTTCATGAAACGGCGGGTTGGAGATGATCATATCGAAACGGCCGGTCACGTCGGAATAGACGTTGCTGGCGAAGACTTCGCCCTCCAGCTGATTCGCCGCCAGCGTCGCTTTGCTGGCCGCCAGCGCGGCGGCGTCGACGTCAGTCAGCCACAGGCGCACCTTCGGCGAATGATGCGCCAGTAGCGTCGCCAGCACGCCCGCGCCGCAGCCGATATCCAGCACTTTGCCTTTGGTATGCGGCGTAAAGGTTGAGAGCAGCAGGGCGCTGCCGCCGTCGAGACCATCACGGCTGAAAACGCCAGGCAGCGTTTTGATCGTGCAGTCGTCGATCTGATATTCATCCCAGAACGCGTCGGCATCGAACGTCGGCTGCTGCGTCAGTCGGCCATGATAAAGACCGCAGCGACGCGCGCTGTCGATTTTGTCCAGCGTCGCCCACGCCTCCAGCATGCCTTCGGCGCTGCGCACGCCGCTGCGGTTTTCGCCAATCACGAAAATATCGCTGCCGACCGGCAGCAGCGACAGCAGATTTTGCAGCTGGAACTGCGCTTCCGGCTTGTTTTTCGGCCAGTAGTAGATCAGGGTATCGCATTCCGCTACCGCGTCCGCCGTCGCCACCAGGCCAAACTGCGCGCGGTCGCCCATGCTGCGGCTTAATGATTGCCAGTGATGGTAATATTGCGTATGAACACGGCTCAGTTGCGTTTCCAGCTGGGCGGGCAGGTCATCCTGCAAATCACCGGCAAACAGCACGCGGCGCGCTTGCCATTCATCACTGTGGCGCAGGATCACTTCACTCGCCGGGGTAAAAGCAGACATCAGGTAACTCCTCAGAAATCAGAGCGCAGAGTATAGTGGTTTGTTGGCGCATGTTCGATGGGTTTGCTAGCATAGCGGCGCATTATAAGGGCGTAACGGGAATATCTATGTCATCCAGACGTGACTGGCTACTACAGCAAATGGGCATTACGCAGTATAAGCTGCGGCGTCCGCGCGCGTTGCAGGGCGAGATCGCCATCACGCTGCCGCCGGACACCCGTCTGCTGATCGTGGCGGATATCCCGCCCGCCGCCGGGGACCCGCTGGTCAACGATGTGCTGCGCGCGATGGCGATAGCGCCGCAACAGACGCTGAGCATTACGCCGGAACAGCTCGCCATGCTGCCTGACGATCGGCCCTGCGCCAGCTGGCGGCTGGGCACCGACGCGCCGGTATCGCTGCCGGGTCCGCAACTCTCCACGCCGCCGCTTGAGGCGCTCTATTTTGACGCCGACGCGAAACGCGCGCTCTGGCGACAAATTTGTGAATATGATGCCGATTTCTTTACTCACTCCGAATGATCTTCCGCAGGCGCTCGCCATTGAGCGGCGCAGCCACGCTTTCCCCTGGACGGAGGCGACCTTCGCCAGCAATCAGGGCGAACGTTATCTCAACTACCGTCTGGACGTTGACGGCCAGATGGCCGGTTTCGCCATCACCCAGTGGGTGCTGGACGAAGCGACGCTGTTCAATATCGCCGTCGATCCGGCATATCAGCGCCGCGGCCTGGGCAAAAAGCTGCTTAATCATCTGATCGAACAGCTACAGCAGCGTGATATTTTCACGTTGTGGCTGGAAGTGCGCGCCTCTAATCAGGCGGCGATCGCGCTCTATGAGCAGACAGGTTTCAATGAAGTATCGGTGCGCCGTAACTATTATCCGGCACATCACGGCAGGGAAGATGCCCTGATTATGGCGCTTAGCTTGTAAACGCTGGCGCGCGGGGCGCCCTGAAGTGCCGTAACAGGAGAAAACTATGCTGGAAAACTGGGACTGGATCCTTTTTGACGCTGACGACACGCTGTTTCACTTCGATGCGTTTGCCGGCTTGCAGCGGCTGTTCAAAGAGTACAATGTCGATTTCACTACGGCGGACTATCACGAATATCAGGCGGTGAATAAACCGCTGTGGGTGGAGTATCAAAACGGCGCCATTACCGCGTTGCAGCTACAGCATCAGCGTTTTAGCGGCTGGGCGGAGAGGCTGAACGTGACGCCGGACGCGCTGAACAGCGGCTTTCTTTCCGCTATGGGCGAGGTGTGCGTGCCGCTGGAAGGCGCGGTCAATCTGATGAACGCCCTGAAAGGCAAAGTGAAGATGGGCATCATCACCAACGGCTTTACCGCACTGCAACAGGTGCGCCTGCAGCGCACCGGCTTCCGCGACTATTTCGATCTGCTGGTGATCTCAGAGCAGGTGGGCCACGCCAAACCGCATCCGGCGATTTTTAACTATGCGCTGGAAAAAATGGCGCATCCGCCGCGCGAGCGGGTGCTGATGGTCGGCGACAATCCTGATTCAGATATTCTGGGCGGGATTAACGCCGGGCTGAAAACCTGTTGGCTGAACGCGGACGGCAGAGAAAAACCTGAAGCGATCACCCCGGACTGGCAGGTCAGTTCACTGCATGAACTGCAATCCATTCTGTTTGCTTAAGTTTTAAAAACCATCCCTTTTTAGTTATATCCACTGCGATAGCGGCCATCAGGCCGCTTTTTTTATGGGTTATTCGCTGTAAAACAGCATCCTGCTTTGTTGGTTCGCTCTGGAACCGCTTTTCCAGAGAGTATTTCAACAAAATTAGATCCAGTTAAGAAAAAAATTTGCCCTTCAGAATGGCGGTTTTTTTTGTCGTTTTTAGCCGTGAGTCGCGCGGTAAGTACAATTTATCTGATATTTTGTAAGAATATTCCTATAG
>NZ_JANION010000082.1:0-11443 GCF_024610815.1 Mixta sp. | reverse complement strand
GTCCGACAATCAGCACGCTGGCCTGATGCAGCTTCTGCTGACCTTCCACGCCGAACTCCTCCAGCAGCAGCTGACGGCTGTAGCGCAGAAAATCCTGATCGTTAAGCATCGTCATCTTCTCCTGCGCCAGCTAACGCCAGCAGCGTCTCGGTAGCGGCGCGCCAGTCGTCGGCCTGAGTAATGGCGCTGACCACCGCGATGCTGCCCACGCCGCAGGCCAGCACCGCCGGAGCGCGTTCAATGCTGATGCCGCCGATGGCGACGGTCGGCATTGTGCCCAGTCGCGCAACGTGGCGCGTTAGCTGCTCCAGTCCCTGCGGCGCAGAAGGCATCGCTTTGGTTTGCGTAGGAAAGATATGGCCCAGCGCGATATAAGAGGGCTGAAAGGCGAGCGCCCGGTCAATTTCCCGATCGTCGTGCGTTGAAAGGCCGAGACGCAGCCCGGCGTGGCGAATCGCCTCCAGATCGGCGACGTCCAGATCTTCCTGGCCCAGGTGCACACCGTAAGCGTGATGCTTAATCGCCAACTGCCAGTAGTCATTGATAAACAGACGCGCCTGGTAAGCATGGCCCAGCGCAATCGCCTGCTGGATAGCGGGTTCTACTTCCTCTGCCGGACGATCCTTAATGCGCAGCTGTAGAGTGCGCACCCCCGCGGTTAGCAGACGCTCTATCCATTCCACGCTGTCGACCACCGCATAAAGCCCAAGCCTGGCGGGGCAAGATGGAAAAGGCTGACTCATGCTTTTCCCTCCGGCGTCAGGGCGTCCGCAGGATGATAAAGCTCGCCGCCGCGCTGACGAAATGCCTGTGACATTTGCGCCATGCCGACTTCAACAGGTTGCGCCTGCGCTTCCTGTTTGGCGGCATAGTCGCGCACCTCCTGCGTAATTTTCATTGAGCAGAACTTCGGACCGCACATTGAGCAAAAGTGCGCCACTTTCCCCGACTCCTGCGGCAGCGTTTCATCGTGATAGGCGCGCGCGGTATGCGGATCGAGCGCCAGATTGAACTGATCCTCCCAGCGGAATTCAAAGCGCGCTTTCGACATGGCGTTATCGCGGATCTGCGCGCCAGGGTGTCCCTTGGCCAGATCTGCCGCGTGCGCCGCGATTTTGTAGGTGATCAGTCCCTGGCGGACATCTTCTTTATTCGGCAGGCCGAGATGCTCTTTTGGCGTGACGTAGCAGAGCATCGCGCAGCCGAACCAGCCAATCATCGCCGCGCCGATGCCGGAGGTGAAATGATCGTAGCCGGGCGCGATATCGGTGGTCAGCGGGCCGAGCGTATAGAACGGCGCTTCGTGGCAGTGCTCCAGCTGTTCGGTCATATTGCGGCGGATCATCTGCATCGGCACGTGGCCGGGGCCTTCAATCATGACCTGTACGTCATATTCCCAGGCGATTTTGGTCAGTTCGCCCAGCGTATGCAGCTCGGCGAACTGCGCTTCGTCATTGGCGTCCTGAATAGAGCCGGGACGCAGTCCGTCGCCCAGTGACAGAGAGACGTCATAGGCGGCGCAAATTTCACAGATTTCACGGAAATGCTGATACAGGAAACTTTCCTGATGATGGGACAGACACCATTTCGCCATGATCGAGCCGCCGCGCGAGACGATGCCAGTCAGACGTTTCGCCGTCATCGGCACATAGCGCAGCAGAACGCCGGCGTGAATCGTGAAGTAGTCCACGCCCTGTTCCGCCTGCTCCAGCAGCGTATCGCGGAACAGCTCCCAGGTGAGGTTTTCAGCAACGCCGTTCACTTTTTCCAGCGCCTGATAGATCGGCACGGTACCGATCGGCACCGGACTGTTGCGCAGGATCCATTCGCGCGTTTCATGAATATAGCGGCCGGTGGAGAGGTCCATCACCGTATCGGCGCCCCAACGGGTCGCCCAGACCAGCTTTTCGACCTCTTCTTCGATAGAGGAGCTGACGGCCGAGTTGCCGATATTGGCGTTGACCTTCACCAGGAAATTGCGGCCGATAATCATCGGCTCCGCTTCTGGATGATTAATGTTGGCGGGGATAATCGCGCGGCCGGCTGCCACCTCCTGGCGTACAAACTCCGGCGTAATGTTTTCCGGCAGGTGCGCGCCGAAGCTGTGGCCAGGGTGCTGCTGGCGCAGTACTTCGCTACGAATGCGCTCGCGACCCATATTTTCCCGCAGGGCGATGAACTCCATCTCCGGCGTCACGATCCCCTGACGCGCATAGTGAAGCTGCGTAACCCGACGTCCCGCCATCGCGCGGCGCGGGCGCGGCAGATTATCGAAGCGCAGATGATCGAGCCCTTCATCCTTCAGGCGTTGTTGGCTGTAACTGGAGCTGAGCTGCGTCAGTTCGCTGTCGCCGCGCTGTTCGATCCAGGCGCTGCGCAGACGCGGCAGGCCCTGATGAACATCGATTTTCGCCTCGGGATCGCCATACGGGCCGGCGGTATCGTAAACAGGCACCGGTTCATTGGCTTCATAAATCGGATCGTTTTTATCGCCGCCGATCAGGGTAGGGCTGAGCTGGATCTCGCGCATCGGCACGCGAATATCGGGACGACTACCCGCAATCCAGATACGTTTAGAGTTGGGAAAAGCGGTACCCTGCAATGAGGAAATAAACTGTTGCGCCTGAGCGCGCTGTTCACGACGGTTGGGTTTAGCAGACATAGCAATCTCCAGAAAAAGGAACGTTGCTTGTCCGGAGCTCGGAAGGAGTAACGACACGCGGCCAGTACGGACTGACGGCGTGAAAAGATCTGTACTCTTGTTCCCTTCGCAGGTACTAACCTGATCAGGTTCCGCGGATCCCGAATAAACGGTCTCAGCCTAAAAGGCACTCCGACAAGATGAAAATCAGGCATCAGCAGAGCTGACAGCCTGGACCCGTCACGCTTAACGCCGTGGCGAGGTCATAAAAAAGCCCCTTCAGCATAAAGGGGCGTTTAAGAAACTACAAGGGTTTATAACAAACTGATAACCATCAGGCCGGACGTGCCATTGCCTGATCGTTTGCAGCCGCCAGAGCGGCGAGATTATGGTCGAACGCCAGCTGGATCAGCTTATCTTCCAGCGTAAAGCGCGCTTCCAGCGCTTCACCGACTTCCGAAAGGGCCTGCTGGAATTCCAGACAGTTATCGTGATCGATAGCCGCTTCAAGATGAGTATCATACAGTTGCATGATGGTTTCGGTATTAGCCTGCAGGCCGGGGTAAATTTGTGCCGCCGCCAGCAACGGGCTGTCGCCAGTCATCTCTTCGATGATACGTTCATAGACGCTAAAATGTCCGGTAGAAAGATAGTCCACCAGGTTCTGACAAAAATCATCAAGAGCTTTCTCATCAAGCGCAGTGAGTGATTCCTTATTCGGCTTGATGCCTACTACCTGATAATAAGCAACCAACAGTTGCCTGCGCGCATTTAGCCAAAAATCTACCAGTTCATTACTGCCACCTACGCGCTCGGTCAGAACGTCTAACTGGTTAAGCATGTTTGTCTCCGTGGGTTATAGTCTTACCGCTACTTATACTTAACATCAGTACAGAGGCTGTGTCCCGTATCTGTTCCAGTTTTAAGAATATTTACGGCCCCAGTCACAAAAGGCGTGCTGAAGCAAAGGATAACTTTTCTATGGAACGTGTGATTACAAGCGTAGACGCTGGCTGGTGGGTTGTCAGCCACGAACAGAAAATTTGGTTGCCGAATGGTGAATTACCGTTCGGTACGGCAGAAACATGGGATCTGGCGGGGTCGCGCGGCGCCATAATCGGCGAATGGCACGGCGAGCCGGTCTGGTTGATCCGCGAAAATCGCAGCGAAAATATGGGATCGATTCGACAAATCATCGATCTGGACAGCGGACTGTTTCAGCTGGCCGGACGCGGCGTCCAGCTGGCGGAATTTATTCGCTCGCACCGCTACTGCGGCTACTGCGGCCATGAAATGCATCTGAGCAATAGCGAAAACGCCTGCCTGTGCGGCCATTGCCGTCAGCGCTATTACCCGCAAATCGCCCCGTGCATCATCGTTGCTATCCGCCGCGACGATAAAATTCTGCTGGCCCAGCATGCCCGGCATCGCAACAGCATCTATACCGTGCTGGCGGGATTTGTCGAAGTTGGCGAAACGTTGGAGCAAGCGGTGGCGCGCGAAGTGATGGAGGAGAGCAACGTGCGGGTAAAAAACCTGCGCTATGTAACCTCGCAGCCCTGGCCTTTTCCTCATTCGCTGATGATGGCCTTTATGGCGGAATATGATGAGGGAGAGCTGCAAATCGACAATAAAGAGCTGATCGACGCCAACTGGTTTCGCTACGACGCCCTGCCGCAACTTCCGCCCGCTGGCACCGTAGCGCGTCGTCTGATAGAGGATACCGTGGCGCTCTGTCGCGCGGCGGATGAGCAACCGTAACGGCGACGTTTGCAGGGCTGGATAGATGCGCCTGAGGCGGCAAACTTGCTTAACCGGCGGCAATAACTGCTACACTAGGCGCCTGTATTTGAGAGAGCCTTATGATGAGCGAATTGAAGAACGATCGTTACCTGCGTGCCCTGTTACGCCAGCCGGTAGATGTGACGCCGGTATGGATGATGCGTCAGGCTGGACGCTATTTGCCGGAATATAAAGCCACGCGCGCGCAGGCAGGCGATTTTATGTCGCTGTGCAAAAACGCCGAGCTGGCCTGCGAAGTCACGCTGCAGCCGCTGCGTCGCTATCCTCTGGATGCGGCGATTCTCTTCTCTGATATTTTGACTATTCCCGATGCGATGGGGCTGGGGCTGTGGTTCGAGGCGGGCGAAGGCCCGCGCTTCGCCTCGCCGATTACCTGCCGTGCCGACGTCGACAAGCTGCCGATTCCCGATCCTGAGCAGGAGCTGGGCTACGTGATGAACGCGGTGCGCACCATCCGCAAAAACTTACAGGGCGCAGTGCCGCTGATCGGCTTCTCCGGCAGCCCGTGGACGCTCGGTACCTATATGGTTGAAGGCGGCAGCAGCAAGGCTTTCACCAAAATCAAAAAAATGATGTACGCCGAGCCGGAAACCCTGCACGCGATGCTGGATAAGCTGGCCGACAGCGTCACCCTCTATCTCAACGCGCAAATTCGCGCTGGCGCGCAGTCGGTCATGATATTCGACACCTGGGGCGGCGTGCTGACCGGACGCGATTATCAAGACTTCTCGTTACAGTATATGCATAAGATCGTTGACGGCCTGATCCGCGAACATGACGGGCGCCGCGTGCCGGTTACGCTGTTTACCAAAGGCGGCGGTCAGTGGCTGGAAGCGATGGCGGCGACCGGCTGCGATGCGCTGGGCCTGGACTGGACCACTGATATTGCCGATGCGCGCCGTCGCGTGGGCGATAAAGTCGCGCTGCAGGGCAATATGGATCCGTCTATGCTTTATGCATCGCCTGCGCGTATCGAGCAGGAAGTGGCGACTATTCTGGCAGGTTTCGGCCAGGGTAACGGACACGTATTTAATTTAGGACATGGCATCCATCAGGATGTGCCGCCTGAGCACGCAGGCGCGTTTGTGGAGGCGGTGCATCGGCTGTCATGTCCTTATCACAAGGAGTAGACATGGATATACAGGCATTACGAGCCGAACAGTTGCAGCGCGCCGCGGAAGTGGTGCGCCATGATGATTTCGATGTGATGCCGCCGCGCCTGATTGGCGGCGCGGACGTAGGATTCGAGCAGGACGGCGAGGTGACGCGCGCCGCCATGGTCATTCTGGAATATCCTTCGCTGAAGCTTATCGAATATAAGGTGGCGCGCATCGCCACCATCATGCCTTATATCCCCGGCTTCCTCTCCTTCCGCGAATATCCGGCGCTGCTGGCGGCCTGGGAGATGCTGGAGCAAAAACCTGACCTGCTTTTCGTCGACGGCCACGGCATTTCGCATCCGCGTCGGCTCGGCGTCGCCAGCCACTTCGGCATGCTGGTGGATGTGCCGACCATCGGCGTGGCGAAGCGCCGTCTGTGCGGCCGTTTCGAGCCGCTGGACGACGAGCCGGGTTCGCAGCAGCCGCTGATGGACAAAGGTGAAAAGATCGGCTGGGTCTGGCGGAGCAAAAAACGCTGTAATCCGCTGTTCGTCTCTACCGGCCATCGCGTCAGCATCGATACCGCCTTAGAGTGGGTGCAAAAGTGCATGGCGGGCTACCGTTTGCCGGAACCGACGCGCTGGGCGGACGCCGTCGCCTCAGAGCGCAGCGCCTTTCTGCGCTGGCAGAAGGGTTAGCCGTGCCGCAAGGGTCCTTTTGCGTTACACTGCCGCCAGAATGATGCTGAAGAGACCTTATCATGTTACGTAACCCTATCCACCTGCGCCTCGAAAAGCTGGAAAGCTGGCAGCATGTGACCTTTATGGCCTGTCTGTGCGAACGCCTCTATCCCAACTACTGGGCGTTTTGCCAACAGACCGGCTTCGCCGATGCGCAGCGCTACCGCCGCATTCTCGATCTGATTTGGGAATCCCTGACGGTCAAAGACGCGAAAATCAACTTCGACTCCCAGCTGGAAAAGCTGGAAGAGGCGATCCCGCTGGCAGACGATTTCGACGTCTATGGCGTTTATCCGGCGATCGACGCCTGCGTCGCTTTAAGCGAGCTGTTGCATTCGCGTCTGAGCGGGGAAACGCTGGAGCATGCTATCGAAGTCAGCAAGGCGTCCATCACCACCGTAGCAATGCTGGAAATGACTCAGGCTGGTCGGGAAATGACCGACGAGGAGTTGGGCGAACTGCCGGCGATAGAAGAAGAATGGGACCTCCAGTGGGAGATTTTTCGCCTGCTGGCGGCCTGTGAAGAACGGGACCTGGAATTGATAAAAGGATTACGTTCTGACCTGCGGGAAGCCGCGACAAGCAACATCGGTATAAAAATAGAGCAATAAGGCGATAAAACGTGACTTCACGCCTGAATTGTCGCGCCTAAAGGCTTCACATCCGCCCCCTGTCTGGTCTACATTTGGGGGGCTGAAAAATGTGGCTATCGGTGCGTGCAGGCTGAAGAGTGTCAGAATCTGGCAATTCCCTCGCACTCGATGCTTAGCAAGCGATAAATACACTGTAAGGATAACTTATGAACAAGACTCAACTGATTGATGTAATTGCAGAGAAAGCGGATCTCTCCAAGTCCCAGGCTAAAGCTGCGCTGGAATCCACCCTGGCTGCAATTACCGAGTCTCTGAAAGATGGTGATGCTGTACAACTGGTTGGTTTTGGTACTTTTAAAGTTAACCACCGTGCTGAGCGCACTGGCCGCAACCCGCAGACTGGCAAAGAAATCAAAATTGCTGCTGCAAACGTACCGGCATTCGTTTCTGGTAAAGCACTGAAAGACGCCGTTAAGTAATCGCGTTGCAGTGAAAGGTTTAACGAGGGCGGCAATTATTGTCGCCCTTTTGTTTTTGTGTCGTCGTTATCATAACGGAGCATCATGAAGCGGCTATTGGCACTTCTGACGTTGCTGCTGGCAGGATGCAGCTCGCAGCCGACGTTGCCCGCTTTTACCGCCAGCGGCTATCTGGCCGATCGCGGCGCGGTGCGCATCTGGCGTAAGACCGAAGATCACAGCGTGCATATGCTGACGGTGTTTACGCCGTTCCAGGAGGGCGCGTCGGTGTTTACGCGCTACAGCTGGCAGGATGAAAACCTGGTCAGCATTGAACGTCATCTCAGCGGCGCTAAGCCGGATGACGTAACGCTGCGTTTCGACCGCGACGGCGGGCTGAGCTTTATGCAGCGTCAGTTGGCCGACCGGCGCGAAGCGGTAAGCGAACAAACGGTAGAACTGTATAAATTCGACGCCCAGCGGATGCTGAAAATCAGCGATGCGCTACTGGCCGGACGCGTGCTGCTGAAGCAGGGGCGCTGGCAGGGCGACGATAGCGTGCGAACCTGTCAGGGCGAGACGGTAAAGCCAGCGCTGGATGAGAGCGAATGGCAGCGCATTCGGTTCTGGCCGCATCAGGCGGATGTGAAGCTGAGCGTTGCGTGGCTGGAAGCGCCAGCGGGGACGCAGCTGATACAGGTATCAACGGAAGATGATTGTCAGTGGGAGCCGCAGGAAGCGGATTTTTAAACGGACGGCACAGAGAAAGAGGCGGCCCCGCCAGCAGGGCAGGACCGCAATTGATTACTTACGGTTGATGGCGCGATAGCCGATATCGCGGCGGCAGAAACTGCCTTCCCATGAAATGGGCGACGCCAGCTCATAGGCGCGACGCTGCGCTTCAGCGATATCTTTCCCCAGCGCCGTTACGCACAGTACGCGACCGCCATGGGTGAGTACTAAATCATCTTCAAGCTTCGTTCCGGCATGGAATACTTTGCCGTCCGGCAGCGCTTCGAGCGGCAGACCGTGAATCGCGTCGCCGATGCGATAGTCGCCCGGATAGCCGCCGGCGGCCAGCACCACGCCCAACGCCGGGCGATCGTCCCAGCGCGACTCCGCATTATCCAGCTTGCCTTCGCAGGCCGCCAGACACATCTCAACCAGATCCGACTGCAGGCGCATCATGATCGGTTGCGTTTCCGGGTCGCCGAAGCGGCAGTTGAATTCAATGACTTTCGGCTGGCCGTCCTGACCAATCATCAGTCCGGCGTACAGGAAGCCGGTATAGACGTTGCCTTCGGCCGCCATGCCGCGCACCGTCGGCCAAATTACCTCGTCCATCACGCGCTGGTGGATCTCTGCCGTCACGACCGGCGCTGGCGAGTAGGCGCCCATACCGCCGGTATTCGGGCCGGTGTCGCCGTCGCCCACGCGCTTATGATCCTGGCTGGTGGCCATCGGCAGCACATGCTCGCCGTCCACCATGACGATAAAACTCGCCTCTTCGCCGTCCAGGAACTCTTCCACGACGATGCGGTGTCCGGCGTCGCCAAACGCATTGCCTGCCAGCATATCGCGCACCGCCGCTTCCGCTTCCTCCAGCGTCATGGCGACGATAACGCCTTTGCCCGCCGCCAGGCCGTCTGCTTTAATGACGATCGGCGCGCCTTTGGCATGCACATACTGCAGCGCCAGCTCGACGTCGGTAAAGTTTTGATATTCAGCCGTCGGGATTTTATGTCGCGCCAGGAAATCTTTGGTGAACGCCTTAGAGCCTTCCAGCTGCGCGGCGGCCTTAGTCGGACCGAAGATTTTCAGGCCCGCTTTGCGGAACGCATCCACGACGCCTTTGACCAGCGGCGCTTCGGGGCCGACGATGGTCAGGCCGATATTTTCTTTCTGCGCGAAATCGAGCAGTGCCGGAATATCAGTCGCGGCGATGTCGATATTTTGCAGCGCTGGCTCCAGCGCGGTGCCTGCGTTGCCTGGGGCGACGAATACGCGTTCCGCCAGCGGAGACTGGGCCGCTTTCCACGCCAGCGCATGTTCGCGCCCGCCGTTACCAATAATTAAAATATTCATCTGTTTCTCCCAAAGCGATTAATGGCGGAAGTGACGCATATCGGTAAAGATCATTGCGATGCCGTGTTCATCGGCGGCGGCAATTACCTCATCGTCGCGGATAGAGCCGCCCGGCTGAATCACGCAGCTCACGCCAACGGCCGCTGCGGCGTCAATGCCGTCGCGGAACGGGAAGAACGCATCAGACGCCATCGCGGAGCCTTTTACTTCCAGTCCTTCGTCGCCCGCTTTAATGCCAGCGATTTTTGCGGAGTAAACGCGGCTCATCTGACCGGCGCCGATGCCGATAGTCATATTGTCGCGGGCGTAAACGATAGCGTTGGATTTCACAAACTTCGCCACCTTCCAGCAGAAGAGGGCGTCACGCAGTTCCTGCTCGGTCGGTTGACGCTTGCTGACCACGCGCAGCTGGTGGCTTTCCACCATGCCCAAATCGCGATCCTGCACCAGCAGGCCGCCATTAACGCGTTTAAAGTCCAGCCCCGCCACGCGCTGCTGCCAGGCGCCGCAGGTCAGGACGCGCACATTCTGCTTCGCCGCCGTCACTTTCAACGCCGCTTCACTGGCGGAAGGCGCGATGATCACCTCAACGAACTGGCGGCTAATAATCGCCTGCGCAGTGGCTTCGTCCAGTTCGCGGTTAAAGGCGATAATGCCGCCGAATGCAGAGGTTGGATCGGTTTTATAAGCGCGCTCGTAGGCGTCCAGCAACGAATCGCCTACGGCGACGCCGCAGGGATTGGCATGCTTAACGATCACGCAGGCAGGCTCATTGAATTCCTTCACGCACTCCAGCGCGGCGTCGGTATCGGCGATGTTGTTGTAGGAGAGCGCTTTGCCCTGCAGCTGCTGTGCGGTGGCGACGGAAGCTTCTTTAATCTCTTCTTCTATATAGAAAGCGGCCTGCTGATGGCTGTTCTCGCCGTAGCGCATATCCTGCTTTTTAATAAAGTTCAGGTTCAGCGTACGCGGGAAGCGCCCGGACGGGGCATTGGTCTCGCCGTGATAGGCGGGCACCAGGCTGCCGAAGTAGTTAGCGATCATGCTGTCGTAAGCGGCGGTATGTTCAAACGCCTTGATCGCCAGGTCGAAGCGGGTTTCCAGCGTCAAAGAATTTTCGTTGGCGTCCAGCTCGGCCACGATCGCCTGGTAGTCGCTACTCTTTACAACGATCGCGACATCTTTATGGTTCTTGGCCGCGGAGCGCACCATGGTCGGTCCGCCGATATCGATATTCTCTACGGCGTCTTCCAGCGAGCAGCCTTCGCGCGCGACAGTCTGGGCAAAGGGATAAAGGTTAACGACGACCATATCGATAGGGGAGATCTGATGCTCATTCATGATCGCATCATCCTGACCGCGACGGCCCAGAATGCCGCCATGAACTTTCGGATGCAGAGTTTTAACGCGTCCATCCATCATTTCCGGGAAACCGGTATAGTCAGAGACCTCTGTTACCGGCAGGCCGGCATCAGCCAGCAGGCGAGCGGTGCCGCCAGTAGAGAGCAGCTCGACGCCCCGGCTGGAAAGAGCCTGAGCGAATTCGACGATACCGGCTTTATCAGACACGCTGAGCAGAGCGCGGCGTACAGGACGACGTTGTTGCATGGTGGTTTTATCCCTTGGCTTTGGTTCGCAAGTAAAGAGCGTTACATCAAGTTTAAGCCTGTACGGCGATAAACTTCAGGTAACGCCCCATCAGGGGCGCGCATTAACGTCGGCTGGCATTGTAGCGAAAACGTTTGCGCGATGCTCGACTAAATTAAAATGGGAGCGGTATGTGGGTAATTCTGTGGATAACTGGGTATAAACCCCGCTTTTGCTGAGGATTGCAGCAAACAGTCAATTTATCGCGATTTAGCGGTTGCAGCGCCGCGAGAACTCCCTATAATGCGCCTCCATCGACACGGCACAACGGCTTACGCCACGCGGTGTTGAGCGGTTCAGCGAAGCCTGAATCGCCGGAGAAAAACTTCTGAAAAAGGGGTTGACTCTGAAAGAGGAAAGCGTAATATACGCCACC
>NZ_JANION010000080.1:0-24486 GCF_024610815.1 Mixta sp. | reverse complement strand
AGAAAAACGTCGTAATGAATTACGTGTTCACTCTGAGACTTGATACTGCAAATGTGTTTTGCGATATCCGTCCTGTGAGTGCCCACACAGATTGTCTGATAAATTGTTAAAGAGCGGTGCGACCGGCGTTTCGTGCCGTTGTCGCGAGGTGGCGTATATTACGCTTTCCTCTTTCAGAGTCAACCCCTTTTTCAGAAGTTTTTCTCCGGCGATTCAGGCTTTGCTGAACCGCCTGACCGTGCCGGCCAGAAGCCGTTGTGCCGTGTCAGTGGAGGCGCATTATAGGGAGTTATTGCGGGCTGACAAGTACTAATTGCAAAAAAATGTCCGGGCGTTTCTTTTTTGGCCAATGAACCCTGAAAATCCGCTTTTCTGCCGTTTTATTCGCCTGCCCGGTGCGTTTTATAGCCCGCTTTTAGCAAAGTGGCGTGCTTTAGCTGATGCTATCCTCTATTTTTCTGCCGAATTTTCTTATGGCTGCGGTAACTATAAAGAAGAAGGATGCTTGATGATCAAATCTGCGCGCAGTATGGCCGGTCTCCCCTGGATTGCTGCGATGGCTTTTTTTATGCAGTCTCTCGACGCAACGATATTAAACACCGCCCTTCCCGCTATCGCTGACAGCCTGCAACGCTCTCCGCTGGCGATGCAGTCCGCGGTTATCAGCTATACCCTGACGGTAGCGATGCTGATTCCGGTCAGCGGCTGGCTGGCTGACCGCTACGGCACGCGCAAAATCTTTATCATCGCCGTTTCTCTGTTTACCTTAGGCTCTTTAGCCTGCGCCCTGTCCGGCTCGTTAATGGTATTGGTGATCTCGCGTATTGTTCAAGGCGTTGGCGGCGCCATGATGATGCCGGTCGCGCGTCTGGCGCTATTGCGCGCCTATCCACGTAGCGAACTGCTGCCGGTATTAAACTTCGTGACGCTGCCGGGACTGGTGGGGCCGGTGGTCGGTCCGATGCTTGGCGGCGTTCTTGTTACTTACGCCACATGGCACTGGATATTCCTGATCAACATCCCTATCGGCATTCTTGGCATTGTCTATGCGCGCAAATATATGCCGGACTTCACCACGCCGCGTCGCCGCTTCGATTTGACGGGCTTCGTCCTGTTTGGGTTTGGTCTGGTGCTGCTTTCCAGCGGCATTGAGCTGTTTGGGGAGAGGATTGTCTCAAGCGCCATTGCCGCCGCCGTCTTGCTGGGCGGACTATTGCTCCTGCTGCTCTATATTGCGCATGCGCGCCGACACCCCTCGCCGCTGATCGGCCTGCCAATGTTTAAAACTCGCACCTTTTCGATTGGCATCCTGGGAAATATCGCATCGCGACTCGGCACCGGCTGCGTGCCTTTTCTGATGCCACTGATGTTGCAGGTCGGGTTTGGTTATTCGGCGATTATCGCTGGCTGCATGATGGCACCGACTGCGATTGGCTCAATGCTGGCGAAATCCACCGTCACCAGCGTGCTGCGTAGGCTGGGCTACCGCACTACGCTGGTTGCCATCACCGTGATTATCGGCCTGTTTATCGCCAGCTTCGCTATGCAATCTCCGGGAATGAATATCGCCGTTCTGCTGCTGCCGCTGTTTTTGCTGGGCATGGCGATGTCGACGCAGTTCACCGCGATGAACACCATCACACTGGCCGATCTTACTGATGAGAACGCCAGCAGCGGCAACAGTATGCTGGCGGTCACGCAGCAGCTGTCGATTAGTTTTGGCGTGGCAGTCAGCGCCGCCGTGCTGCGCTTTTACGAAACCGTCGGCGGTACGACGGTGGAACAGTTCCACTCCACCTTCCTGACGATGGGCGTGGTAACCGTTCTGTCAGCGCTGGTCTTTATGCTGCTGAAGCCAGGCGACGGTCGCCATTTGATCAGCGACCGTGAAAAACGTCGTAAGAAGGCTTAACGCACCACGGATTGACGTTCAATCAGCTCTGGCGTCAGCACCAGCCTTTGCTGGCTGGCGCCGGGCGTTTTTAGGCGATGAATTAAGGTATCGATCGCCAGCTCGCCCAATTCATCCTTCGGCTGATGGATAGTCGTCAGCGGCGGCGTCATATAACGCGCCAGTTCAATATCGTCATAGCCCATGATCGCCATATCTTCCGGGATGCGCAGCCCGGCCTGATAAAGCGCATGGTAAGCGCCGACGGCCATCGCGTCATTGCTGGTAAATACCGCCTGCGGCCGCGTTTTGCACGCCAGCAGCGCGTTCATGCCGTTATAGCCGCCCTGAAATTCAAAATCGCCGTTGACGATATATTCCGGCGGCAACGAAAGCCCCGCCGCCGCCATCGCTTTTTTAAATCCTTCCAGGCGCAAACGCGCCGGCGTTTTATCCAGCGGCCCGGCAATGCAGGCGATGCGCCGGTAGCCGCGATCGATGAGATAGCCGGCGGCCAGTTCGCCGCCTAATAACGAATTGTCCTGAATAATGTCGCTGTCACCTTCAAACGGTGCCCAGTCCATCATTACGGAGGGAATGCCGGGATAACGCGTCAGGATGTCGGCAGAGGGGAGATGGCTTTCAGTACACATGATCAACAGACCATCCACGCGCTTTTGCAGTAGCGTTTCCAGGCTGCGGTTCATACGATCCTCGTCGCCTTCCGTATTGCACAATACCAGGCTATAGCCGCGCTCGTAACAGCTGTTTTCCACGCCGCGCACCACTTCGGCGTAGAAGGGGTTGCTGCTGGCGGTAAGCAGCATGCCGATAGTATGGGTCTGGTTAATCTTCAGGCTGCGCGCCAGCGCAGAAGGCGCATAGTTAAGTTCGCGGATCGCCGCTTCGATTTTCTCGCGTATCGCTTCGCTGACAAAACGGTTGTTGTTGATAACGTGCGAAACGGTCGAGGTTGAGACGCCCGCCAGACGGGCGACATCTTTCATAGTGGCCAATCCGCTTACCCCTGCTGCTGTAAGAAGCGGTCAATCTCTTCCCGCCAGGGCACCGACGGCTGCGCGCCGGAGCGCGTCACGGCAATTGCGGCGGCGGCATGGGCGAAACGCACCGCCTCCGGCATCGCCTGCTGTTCCAGCAACGCGGTAATTAACGCGCCGTTGAAGGTGTCGCCCGCCGCGATAGTATCCACCGCCTGCACGCGAAAGCCAGGAATGCGCTGCCCCTTGCCGTTTTCGCTCAGCCAGACGCCGCGGCTGCCCAGAGTAATCAGTACCTGCGCGATGCCTTTCTCATGCAGTGCCGCCGACGCTCTTGCCGCATCCTCATCGCTTTTTACCGCAATGCCGGTCAGCACTTCCGCTTCGGTTTCATTGGGCGTGATCATATCCACCAGCGCCAGCAGCTCATCAGAGAGCGGCGCGGCGGGGGCGGGATTGAGGATAACGCGAGTCTGATGCTGTCGGGCGATTTTCGCCGCAGTCAGCACGCTCTCCAGCGGCGACTCCAGCTGCATCAGCAGCGCGGAGGCCTCAGCGATCACCTGTTGATGCTGCGTCACTAAATCAGGGGTTAACGCCGCATTGGCGCCGGCATGAATGCCGATGGTGTTCTCGCCCTCGCCGTTGACGAAAATGAGTGCCACGCCGGTGGTTGCGCCGTCAATAACGGAAACGGGCGTGGTATCGATACGGTCGGCGGCCAGCTGCTGGCGGATGCGCTCGCCGATATCGTCCGCGCCGACGCAGGCGATAAAGGCGATATGCGCGCCGCTGCGTCCTGCGGCGACCGCCTGGTTCGCCCCTTTACCGCCGAAAGCGACCTGATACTGCTTCCCGATCACCGTTTCGCCGGGGCGAGGGAACTGCGTCAGATTTAAAATATGATCGGCATTGATGCTGCCAAGTACAGCGAGTTTAGCGGATTGCGTCATTCGGGGTTCATCCAGAAAAGTGCGCCACCTGACGGTGGCGCGTTGCCCTGCTTTTCTTTGTTATTTGGTGACCAGCTTCAGATCCACCGGATTGATAGCCTGTACTTTCTCGCCTTTTAACGCTTTATCCGCGATCTGTACGCCTACCTGACCAATTTTTTCCGGCATCTGTGCAACGGTCGCGGCCAGTTTGCCGCCTTCAACAGCTTTAACCCCATCAGCGGTGCCGTCGAAGCCCACTACAACCACATCAGATTTACCGGCAGTTTGCAATGCTCGTAACGCACCTAACGCCATTTCATCGTTTTGCGCGAACACCGCCTGCACGTCAGGATGTGCGGTCAGCAGGTTTTGCATTACGTTCAACCCTTTGGTGCGGTCGAAATCGGCAGGCTGGCTGGCCAGAATCTGGAATTTATGCGCATCGGCGGCCTGCTTGAAGCCTTCGCCGCGCTCACGCGCCGCAGAGGTGCCGGCAATGCCCTGCAGTTCGATGATTTTGGCGCTTTCGCCAACTTTCTTGGCGATAAAGTCGCCAGCCATTTTGCCGCCGAAACGGTTATCTGACGCGACGTGGCTGATGACCTTGCCCTGTGACGCCACGCGGTCCAGCGTGATCACCGGAATGTTGGCCTGGTTCGCCATTTTAACCGCATTGCCTACCGCATCTGAGTCGGTCGGGTTGATCAGCAACAGCTTGGTGCCGCGAACGGTCAGATCCTGCACGTTGGCCAGCTCTTTCGCCGGGTTGTTCTGCGAATCCAGCACCACCAGGTTGTAACCCAGCTTATCTGCCTCTTTCTGCGCACCTTCTTTCAGCGACACAAAGAACGGGTTATTCAGGGTAGAAACCACCAGCGCGATAGTATCTTTCGCCAGCGCGTTGGCGCTGAGAGTGGCGCCGAGCAATACCGCCAGTGCAGTCAGTTTGTTCATCTTCATCTTTATATCCTTTGAGGTAAGCGTTATTTACTGCTTTTGTTATCCACCAGGACCGCCAGCAAAATCACCACCGCTTTGACGATCATCTGATAGTAGGAAGAGACGCCCAACAGGTTCAGGCCGTTATTCAGAAAGCCGAGGATCAGCGCACCGATCAGCGTACCCATGATGCGGCCCTTACCGCCCGCCAGGCTGGTGCCGCCCAGCACCACCGCCGCAATGGCGTCCAGCTCATAACCGGTACCGGCGGTCGGCTGCGCTGACGAGAGACGCGCCACTTCAATGGTGCCCGCCAGCGCCGCCAGCATGCCGCTCAGCGCGTAGACGATGATTTTGACTCGGCTGACATTAATGCCCGACAGACGGGTTGCCGCCTCGTTGCCGCCCAGCGCGTAGATATAACGACCGAGGCGGGTATGATGCAGCATGTACCAGGCCGCCAGGAACACTACCGCCATCAGCCATACCGGCGTTGGAATCCCCAGCGGGCGGCCGATGCCGAACCAGCCAAAGAGATCGGCATTCTCGTTAAAGCCGGTGTTGACCGGGCTGCCGTCGGTATAGACCATGGTGACGCCGCGCAGCAGCAGCATCATCACCAGCGTGGCGATAAACGCCTGCACCTTGCCTTTCGCGACGATGGTGCCGGTAACGGCGCCGATAAACGCGCCTAATCCCAGCGCGGCGGCCACGGCCAGCAGCGCATTCACCTCAAGGCCGACAATCGAGGCCGCCACCGCGCCGGTCAGCGCCAACAGCGACCCCACTGACAGGTCGATGCCGGCGGTGAGGATAACCAGCGTCATGCCGACCGCCATAATGGCGTTCACCGAGGTCTGTTGCAGGATATTGAACAGGTTATTGACGGTAAAAAAGTTCGGACTCTGGCTGGCCACCACCGCAATCAGCACAATCAGGGCAATCAGCGATTTCTGCTCCATCAGCCAGGCTTTGCTGAACCAGCGGCGACGGGCTGGTAAGGTTTGCGTACTCATAGATGTGCTAACTCCTCGGTGCGTTGCTTGCCTACAGCGGCGGCCATCAGGACTTCCTGCGTGGCCTGTTCAATGGAAAACTCGCCGCTCAGGCGGCCTTCATGCATCACCAGAATGCGATCGCTCATTCCCAGCACTTCGGGCATCTCCGACGAGACGAGAATGATGCTCAGACCTTCATCCTTAAACTGGTTGATCAGCTGATAAATCTCTTTCTTGGCGCCGACATCCACGCCGCGCGTCGGCTCATCCAGAATCAATACGTTCGGGCGCGTCATCAGTCCGCGCGCGATGGCGACTTTTTGCTGATTGCCCCCGGAGAGCAAGCCAATGGTTTGATCCATGCCGGGCGTTTTAATGTTAAAGAGCCGGATAAAATCGCTGACCGCCAGCTGCTCGGCGCTGTGCTTCAGCCCGCCGCCCGCGCGGCTGAAATAGCGCAGCGCGGTCAGCGACATGTTTTCTTTTACCGTCATTCCCAGCACCAGGCCGTCACGCTTGCGATCCTCGGAGATATAGACGATGCCGTTAGCCAGCCCGTCCTGCGGCGTGCGGATAGTAATGTCGCGGCCATTAAGCGTGACGCGTCCCGCGCTGCGCGGCTGCGCGCCGTACAGCACCTTCATCAGTTCGGTGCGTCCGGCGCCCATCAGTCCCGCCACACCAAGTATTTCGCCTTTACGCAGCGTAAAGCTGACGTTGTCGATGCCCGGTCCGCTGAGGTTTTCCACCTTTAGCCGCACTTCGCCCGGCGCTTTGTCCAATCGCGGATACTGATCTTCCAGCTTACGGCCCACCATCATCTCGATCAGCGAAGCTTCAGTTAGCGTATCGACGCTGCGTTCAGCAATAAACTGTCCGTCGCGGAATACCGTCACGTCATCACAAATTTCAAAGATTTCTTTCATGCGATGAGAGATATAAACGATGCCGCAGCCCTGCGCTTTCAGTTCATTGATCACGCGAAACAGGGAGACCGTTTCGGTATCAGTCAGCGCATCGGTCGGCTCGTCCATCACGATGACTTTCGATTCAAAGCTGAGCACCTTGGCGATCTCCACCATCTGCTGATCGCCAATCGAAAGATCGCCGACCAGCCTGTGGCTGTTGAAACGCAGATTCAGCCTTTTCAGCAGCGCGTCCGCTTCGGCGTACATTTTTTTCCAGTCAATACGCCCAAGACGGCTGACAAATTCACGTCCCAGAAAGATATTTTCGGCGATAGAGAGTTGCGGAATCAGGTTCAGTTCCTGATGGATAATGCCGATCCCTGCTTCCTGCGACGCTTTCGGGCCGCTGAAGTGGGTCTCTTCGCCCAGCCACTGCAACGAACCGGCGTCGCGGCTGTAGATACCCGTCAATACCTTCATCATGGTGGATTTGCCCGCGCCGTTTTCCCCCACCAGCGCCATCACCCGGCCAGGGTAAACAGAGAGTGAAGCGCCGTTAAGCGCCTTCACGCCGGGGAATGATTTCTCAATGCCTTTCAGTTGCAATAACGGTTGCATGGCAGCCTCAGAAGGTCACGCCGGCGGTCAGGATAATATTCGCGTACGGGGTGCATTCCCCGCTGCGCACTACCGCCTGGCTCCGTTGCGTTAAGGTTTTGAAATGTTCGTGCGGGACATACTCAATGTTGATGACGTTGCCCTGCTGGCGCTGTAGCGACTCCAGCAGCGCCAGCAGTTCGCGGTGCAGACCAGCGTTATGCTCGCGGATCTCTTCGGCGATGACCGCGCTTTCTACCTGCATCTCATGCGTGACCGCCTGCGCCACCTGTAAAAAAGTGGGAATGCCGTGCGTAACGGCTAGATCGATGCGCTGCGGCCCTGGCGGAATCGGCAAACCGGCGTCGCCGATAGTCAGGCTGTCGGTATGGCCCAGGCGGGCGACGACGGCGGAAATGTCAGCGTTAAGTAGGGGGCTTTTTTTCATTATACGCTCCTGAGCGAAACGTTTCGCTGAACGGGAGTGTCAGAAAAAGTGGCGAATAAGACAACAGGAAGGTAACGAAATTGTGATCGCTATCGAAACGTTTCGCTGACCGGCGAAAAAATTTGATTTAGGCAACGAAGCGGGCCTGATAAGGCCCGCAGAAAGGGGATTAGCTGAAGACCATGCCGCCGTCGATTAACAGCGCCTGACCGGTCATATAGTCAGAATCGGGGCCCGCCAGGAAGGCGACGCAGGCGGCGACATCTTCCGGCTCGGAGAGGCGTCCCAGCGTAATGCGTTTAGCGAACTCCGCGGTGCCGTATCCCGGCGGCTGGCCCGCTGCGGCGGAAACCTGGCGGTCGATCTCGTCCCACATCGGCGTTTTGACAATGCCTGGGCAGTAAGCATTAACGGTAATGCCCAGCGGCGCCAGATCGCGCGCGGCGGTCTGCGTCAGGCCGCGTACGGCGAACTTGCTGGAGCTGTAAATCGCCAGCTCCGGGTTGCCGACGTGGCCCGCCTGAGACGAAGCGTTGATGATTTTGCCGCCGCGTCCCTGCGCTTTGAACGCTTTCACCGCAGCCTGAATACCCCAGATCACGCCTTTGACGTTGATGTTATAAACCTTATCAACGATTTCCGGCGTAATCTCTTCGATAAGCGTAGTCGGCGCGATGCCCGCGTTATTGACGATAACGTCGAAGCCGCCGAGCTGCTGCTGCGTCTGTTCTACCACCGCAAATACCCGATCGCGATCGGAGACGTCCGCCTGTAGCGCAACCGCTTTGCCGCCCTGACGAGTGATCTCATCGGCAACCTGACGCGCCGTTTCCGCGTTGTAATCGACGACCGACACGGCGAATCCATCTTTCGCCAGCCGCAGCGCGATAGCTTTACCAATGCCCTGACCGGAACCGGTCACCAGTGCCACTTTGCTTTCCATAACTGCTCCTTGCTGAGTTGATAAAGGGAATTACAGGATCTGGCTCAGGTGCAGCTGCCCCATCAGTTTCGGGTTGTCGGCATAATCCACCGGCACCGCCACCACAGCCGGTCCCTGAACGTCCATCGCCTTACGCAGGATAGGTTCCAGCTGATCGGCGCTTTCCACCGCGAAACCGGCTGCGCCGAAGGCTTCCGCATAGGCTTTGAAATCGATCGGGCCGAACTTCACGCCGGACACGCGCTGATATTTCTGTTCTTCCTGAATCGCCACCATGTTGTAGGCGTTGTCGACCCAGATAATGTGCAACACATTGGCACCCAGACGCACCGCTGTTTCCAGCTCCATGCTCGACTGCATAAAGCCGCCGTCGCCCGATACCGACACCACTTTGCGGCTCGGATCCACCAGCCAGGCGCCGATTGCCCAGGGCAGCGCCACGCCCATGGTTTGCTGACCGTTGGAGATCATGATTTGACGCGCACGGAAGCTGTAGAGATAGCGGGCGATCCAGATATGGAAACTGCCCATATCCACCGTCAGGGTAACGTCTTTATTAATGATGTCCTGCATGGCGCGCACGATGCGCAGCGGATGCAGGGCGAACTGATTCAGCTGATGGCCGCGCATCGCCAGCAGTTCACGCTGCTGTTGGCGATCCTTGAGGATTTCAGCCGACTCCGCGCTGAGGTGCAGCGGCGCTTCAATCCGCGCGGCGAGTTTATCCAGCGTTGAGGCGATATCGCCGATCAGCTCCGCGTCCGGCTGGTAACAGTTGTCGGTTTCCGCAGGCAGCACGTCGATATGCACCAGTTCGGCATGACCGCTGTTCCATTTCGCCGGTTCATATTCCACTGGGCTGTAGCCGATAGTGATAATCAAATCCGCCTGACGCAGCAGCCGATCGCCCGCCTGGTTATTAAACAGTCCGACACGGCCCGCAAAGCGCGAGAAGTGAGACTGGGAGACGGCGCCGGCCGCCTGATAGGTACTGGTCACCGGAATATGGCTGCGCTCCAGCAGACGATGCAATGCGGTGGCGTTATGCGGCTGGCTGGCCATCAGGCCCAGCAGGATAATGGGGTTTTTCGCTTTCGCGATTTTGTCGGCGACGGCGTTGATCGCGCCTTCCGGCGCGGAACCGAGCAGCAGCTCGCCTGCGGGCGTCAACACGTTGCCGCGCACCGGACCGTCGACAATATCCTGCGGCAGACTGACGAAAGCGCCGCCGGGACGGCCCAGCTCCGCATAGCGGAACGCATTGGCTATGATTTCGCCCAGCGCATCGGGCGCGCCCACTTCCACCGCATATTTGGTGATCGGGCGGAACATACCGACGGTATCCATGCTCTGATGGACCAACTTGGCGCTGTCCGCGCGTTTCACCGCGCCGCCCAGCGCCACAACCGGGTCGCCTTCCGAGGTAGCGGTCGCCATGCCGGTGATCAGGTTGGAGCAGCCGGGACCGGAGGTCACCAGCGCCACGCCCGCCTTGCCGGTCAGACGTCCTACCGCCGCCGCCATAAACGCCGCGTTCGCTTCATGGCGAACCGGAATGGTCTGGATAGAAGAGTCCACCAGCGAATCGAAAACTTTATCTACTTTAGCGCCGGGAATGCCGAACACCTGCTTCACGCCCTGCGCCTCCAGCTGGGCAACAATCAAATCGGCGCCGTGCGCCCATTCTTTTTGCATATCGCTTTTCATTGTTTCTCCTGTGGCGAGGATTAGCTTTCAACGGCGCGGATGGCACTGTCGAGATCGTCAGGGTTGAGATTGGCCTGCAAAAAATCGGGGTCCTCAGGCAGATCGACCACCAGCTTGCTGATGGCGCCAAAGGTCAGTACGCCGCTCTCCAGGCTATAATTCAGTACGTGGCCGCCGCCCTGACGATCGTCAGTAATGAAATGTTCGTGATAGCCGGCGACATTAATGCCCTGCATATACTGCGGCGTGCGGAAGCCAATCAGCACGCCATCGCGCTGGTCGAAATGGAAGGTCGGCTGCTGTTCCACCGCTTCCATCATCGGCTTATAAGGTCGGTGCTGACAGGGCACGGTGCGCGTTGCAACCTGAGAGAAACGCCCATCGATGCGCAGGGCGCAAAACTGGTTATCAGATGAAATCTGCTGATTAATGATCTCATGTACCGCGTCGCGATCGGCTGGACCGTCGAAGTGATGGTGATATTGCGGCTGGAAAAAGGTCATCACCGCGAACGGCGTGCGTTGATCCGGGCGGGCGGCGTTGGCGCTGCCGTCGGCGCGCAGCTGGTAAACCTGACTGTTAAAGGCGATCAGCTCGCCATCAAGACGGTTAAAGGTGCCCAGGCCGAAGTCGCCTTTTTTCAGCAGGTCGGCGATGGTGCGCGAGCCTTCATAGACGCCGCTCAGCAGCGCGCTCATCAATGAGGTCTGATAGATTACACTTTCTGGCTGTTCTTTGCGGATAGCGATCAGGGTATCGGCCAACTGTTTGTCGCATAAACAATCAGTTACAGAATGTGACATTATTCCCTCCCTTACAGAAAAGGTTAATATTCATTAACTGTAATGTTGACTCGATTCAGTTCGGGAATCCAATATAGAAAGCCCTTCACTTTGAGACGTTTTAGATATGGAACTACGGTATCTGCGTTATTTCGTCGCCGTCGCGCAGACGCGCAACTTTACGCGCGCCGCTGAAATGCTGGGGATCTCCCAGCCGCCGTTGAGCCAGCAGATATTGCGTCTGGAACGCGAGATCGGCACGCCGCTGCTCAGACGTCTGACGCGCGGCGTGGAGTTGACGGAAGCGGGCGAGGCGTTTTATCAGGACGCCTGCCAAATCCTCGATCTGACCGGTCATGCGCTGGAGAAGGCGAAAGGGATCGCGCGCGGCGTCACCGGTAAGCTGTCGCTGGGCTTCGCCAGCTCGGTCGCCTTTCATCAGGATATTTTTCGTTTGCTGCACGCTTTCCAGCAGCAGTTTCCATCGGTAACGCTGCTGCCGCGCGAGGCAAGCATGTCGACGCTGATGCAGGATTTACAGGAAGGATTGCTGGATGCGGCCTTTGTGCGCTTGCCTTGTGAAACCAGCAAGTCGTTTCATTTGAAACTGATCGCCAGCGAAGCGATGCGCATCGTGCTGCCCGCGTCGCATCCTCTGAGCGAACAGGAAGAGATAAGGCTGACGCAACTGAGCGATACGCCGATGGTGATGTTTCCGCGCGAGGTGGCGCCCAGCCTGTATGAATCGATCATCAGCGCCTGCGTGCGGGCGGGCTTTCAGCCGCAGACCGGCCCGCAGGCGCCGCAGATCTCCTCGGCTATCGGCATGGTCGCCGCCGGGTTCGGCTTCGCGCTGGTGCCGGAATCGCTCAGCTGCGTCGCGATGCCGGGCATTCGCTTTCTGCCCTGCCCGGAAGCGTCGCTGACCACCGACGTGGCGCTGGCCTGGCGACGCTGGGACCGTTCGCCTACGCTACAGCATCTTTTAGAGACGCTGGCGCAGCAGTTGAACGCGCAGGATCACTGAATCTTACGCACCTGTTTGACTTCCAGCTGGGCGTCATTGAAGGCCTTATCAATCTCACCCTGTAACTCGACTTTATCTTTAGGGGAGACGCTCTGGCCTTGCCAGGTTTTATCATCAATCTCGACGGAGAGCGTGCCCGTTTCATCGCGGAACAGATAATCATCATCGCTGAGGCGTTTCTCAATCGTGCCGCGTACGGTGACCCAGCTGTCATCTTTCATCTCTTTCGCTTCTTTTACCGTCACCACATTCTGCGGCCCTTTGAAGCCGCCTTTCTGCGCCTGGGTCTGCGGCGAGTTAGGATCGACAAAGCCACCGCTCTGCGCCGCTAATGCCGGCATTGTGAACAGAGCAAGAATCGCAACCATTGCAGCATGCTTTTTCATCATAATTTCCCTCTTTTGGTGAATGACGTGGGTGGACGTTTTTAAGTACAGCACAGGGTTCTTAACAGGATCTTAAGGCGGGTCGTTTTTTTCTCGCTTTGCTGGCGGGCGTTACTATTTGCCGTTGCATTCTGTACAAGCGGCGCTTAAGTCTCGTATAACGGCGGCAGTGACCTAATCAGGGAGGAAACACATGCGCATTCTGTTAATTGAGGACGACAGGTTAATCGGCGACGGCATTCGGGCGGGGCTGGGCAAGCTGGGGTTCAGCGTGGACTGGCTGACGGATGGGCGACAGGGAATGCAGGCGCTGAGCGCGGCGACCTACGATGCCGTGGTGCTCGATCTCAGCCTGCCGCAGTTAGACGGGCTGGATATTCTGCGCGCCTGGCGCAGCCGGGGCGAAGATATTCCGGTGCTGATCTTAACCGCTCGCGATGCGGTGGCGCAGCGGGTGGACGGCCTGCAACAGGGCGCAGATGATTATCTCTGCAAACCTTTTGCGCTCAGCGAGGTCGCCGCGCGCCTTCAGGCGCTGATCCGCCGCCGTCATGGGCAACTGCAACCCACGCTGAGTCACGGTTCGTTGATGCTCGATCCCGCAGCGCGCGCGGTGACGCTGAACGGCGCGCCAGTTGAGCTGAAGCCGCGCGAGCTGGCGCTGCTGGAGCTTTTTATGCTGAATGCGGGCCGCGTGCTGACCCGGGCGCAGCTGGAAGAGAAACTCTACAGCTGGGAGCAGGATGTTTCCAGCAACGCCGTTGAAGTGCATATTCATCATCTGCGGAAAAAACTGGGCAATGCTGCTATTCGCACGGTGCACGGTGTGGGTTATACGCTGGGAGAAACCGCATGAGTCAGCTCAGCCTGCGCGCCCGTCTGACCGTCGGCTTCTTACTGCTTACGGCGATCTGCTGGGGCATCGCCAGCGTCAGCGCCTGGTTACAAACGCGCCACAAAATCAATCAGCTGTTCGATACGCAGCAGCTGCTGTTCGCCCGGCATCTGGCTTCCCTCACGCCAGCGCAATTAACCCAGTCGACGGCAATGCCGGAAGCAAAAAAAATCCTGCCTCATCACCGAGGCGCGCTGGAGGACGATGCGCTGGCTTTTGCCATTTATACCCGCGACGGCAGGCGACTGGTGGACGATGGCGACAACGGCAAAAAATTTCTGTTTGAACCGCGCTGGCGTGGCTTTCGTGACGGCAAACTGCGCGACGATGACGATCCGTGGCGCATAGTCTGGCTGAATACGCCTGACGGCCGTTATGTGGTGGCGGTCGGGCAGGAATGGGAATACCGTGATGAAATGACCACCGACGTGGTGCAAAGCGTGCTGCTGCCATGGCTGTTTGCGCTGCCGGTAATGGTTGTGCTGCTGCTCTGGCTGCTCCAGCGCGAGCTGACGCCGCTCAGGCAGATCGCCCGGCAGCTGCAACAGCGTTCTCCCGATAACGCCGACGCGCTTAACGCGACCCGGCTGCCCTCGGAAGTGCGTCCGATAGTAGACGCGCTTAACGGCCTGTTCGCCCGTATCCATGCCATGCTGCAGCGCGAACGGCGTTTCACCTCCGACGCGGCGCACGAACTGCGCAGCCCGTTGGCGGCGTTAAAGGTGCAGAGCGAGGTAGTGCAGCTGGCCCATGACGACGCCGGAATGCGTCAACACGCGCTGACTAACCTGGACGCCAGCATCAACCGCGCCACCCGGCTGGTGGATCAGCTGCTTACCCTCTCCCGACTGGATGCGCAGCGGGCGCTGGCGGAAAGCGAAACGGTGGATATAGAGACGCTGCTGCGTCAGGCGATTGTCGAGCAGGATAAGGCGGCGCAGCAGGCTGGCATTACCCTGCGGCTGGAGAACCAGGCTGGTGAAGCGCAGGTGTGTCAGGGACATCCGTTGCTGCTTTCTCTGCTGCTGCGCAATCTGCTGGACAATGCGATTCGCTATGGTCGCGCAGGCGGCACCGTGACGTTGATCCTGCGTCGGCGTCAGTTTGAGGTATACGATGACGGGCCTGGCGTGGAGCAAGAGGCGCTGGCGCGCATCGGCGAACGATTTTACCGACCGCCCGGACAGGAAAAATCAGGCAGCGGTCTCGGTCTTTCCATTGTGCAGCATATCGCCACCTTGCACGGCATGCGTATGCAGATGGCGAACCGACCGCAGGGCGGCTTTAGCGTCACCTTCGATCTGCCATAAAAAAGAGCAGCCTTAGCTGCCCTCTGCTTTAAATCTCGACCTGAGTGCCCAGCTCGATAACCCGGTTAGGCGGGATTTCAAACTGGTCGGGCGCGCGCAGGGCGTTGCGTTGCAGCGCGAGGAACAGCTTACCGCGCAAATGCAAATACCAGGGACGTTTGCCGATGATCAGCGATTCGTGCGACATAAAGAACGACGTTTCCGTCATGCGGCAGTTCAGCCCTTCAAGACCGCAACGGTGGAAAATCTCCTCCATATTCGGCGTTTCGCGCCAGCCGTAGCTGCCCACCACGCGCCAGAAGGTTGGCGAAAGCTGTTCAATGGTGACGCGTCGGACGTTATGCACGTAAGGCGCGTCTTCGGTGCGCAGCGTCAGCAGCACCACGCGCTCATGCAGCACCTTGTTATGCTTCAGGTTATGCAGCAGCGCAAACGGAATCACGTTCAGCGCGCGCGACATATAAACGGCGGTGCCCGGCACGCGCACCGGCGGCGATTTTTCCAGCGAGGCGATCATCGCGTCCAGCGAGTTGCCGTGTTCATGCATACGGCGCAGCAGGCGGAAACGCTCGCTTTTCCAGGTCGTCATGATGATAAACATCGTCATACCCAGACAGAGCGGCAGCCAGCCGCCGGAGAAGATCTTAATCAGGTTGGCCGAGAACAGCGGAATATCGAAGCAGAGCAGCGCCACCAGGATCAGCGCCACCAGCAGTCGGTTCCAGTGCCAGTTCTTTATCGCCACGGTACAGACCAGAATAGACGTCAGGATCATGGTGCCGGTCACGGCGATGCCATAGGCCGCCGCCAGGTTGCTGGAATGCTCGAAGCTGATAATTACAATCAGCACCGCATAGTAGAGCAGCCAGTTAATTACCGGGATATAGATCTGGCCAGACTCTTCTTCCGAGGTATGGATAATGCGCATCGGCGGCAGATAGCCCAGGCGCACCGCCTGACGGGTCAGCGAAAAGACGCCGGAAATCACCGCCTGAGAAGCGATAACCGTCGCCAGCGTGGCGAGGATCAGCATCGGGATTAGCGCCCAATCCGGCGCCAGCAGAAAGAAGGGGTTTTTAATCGCTTCAGGATGCTTCAGCAGCAGCGCACCCTGACCAAAGTAGTTCAGCACCAGCGAAGGGATCACCACGCTGAACCAGGCGAGGCGAATCGGCGTTTTACCGAAATGGCCCATATCGGCGTAGAGCGCCTCCACCCCGGTAATCGCCAGCACCACCGAGCCGAGCGCGAAGAACGAAACCTGTTTGTATTCCAGGAAGAAATGCATCGCCCACGCGGGATTCAGCGCCTGCAACACGTCCGGGTTATGAATAATGCTGCGCGCGCCGAGCACCGCCAGCACGAGAAACCACAGCAGCATCACCGGCGCGAACAGCTTGCCCACCATGCCGGTGCCATGTTTCTGAATGATAAACAGCAACGTCAGTACGGCGATCGACAGCGGCACGATATACGGATCGAGCGACGGCGCGGCAATTTCCAGACCTTCTATCGCGGACATCACCGAAATGGCTGGGGTAATCACCACCTCCCCGTAAAAAAAGCTGCCGCCGATCAGCCCCATAATCACCAGCACGGCGGTGGCTTTGCCGCCGGTATTGCGTCCCGCCAGCGACATCAGCGTCAGGATGCCGCCTTCTCCGGCGTTATCGGCGCGCATCACATAGCTGATGTATTTCAGGGAAACCACCACGATCAACAGCCAGAAGATCAATGATAAGAAGCCGAACACGGCGTCGCGCTCAACGCCAAAACCAAACTGCCCGGACAAACATTCGCGCAAGGTATAAAGCGGGCTGGTGCCAATATCCCCGTAAACCACACCTATTGCCGCCAGGGTGACTGCGGCGAGCGGCTGCTTCTTGTCAGAACTCATAATGTCATCTTTTCCAGGAGCGCTGCGACGTATCGGCGCACGGCTCAGACCATCAAAAAGCGCACAGTATGCCTAATTTTAAGCAAAAACCCACCCCTGGACGGCAGCGGTTTTCGACAATAATTGGCAATAGAAGCGTCGCTTCACCCTTTCACGATAAAAAAGCTGACGGCTATCAATGCTTTCAAGCATGATAGCCAGTAGTGTTTGCGCCCGCTAATCGGGTAAAGCGTGTGCAGTAGTAACAGGATAATTGACTGATTATGGCTCAACCATATTTACTGGCTGAAAGAATTTCACGCCTCAGCAACGCGTTAGAAAAAGGCCTGTACGAGCGTCATCATGCCATACGCCTTTGTCTGCTGGCAGCGCTCAGCGGGGAAAGCGTCTTTTTACTGGGCCCGCCTGGCATCGCCAAGAGCCTGATCGCGCGTCGCCTGAAATATGCCTTTCAGCATGCGCGCGCGTTTGAATATCTGATGACCCGCTTTTCCACGCCGGAAGAGGTGTTTGGCCCTCTTTCGATTCAGGCGCTGAAAGATGAAGGCCGCTACCAGCGGCTAACTAAAGGTTACCTGCCCGATGCGGAAATCGTCTTTCTGGATGAGATCTGGAAAGCGGGACCGGCCATTCTGAATACCCTGCTGACCGCAATTAACGAACGGCGCTTCCGCAATGGCGACAGTGAAGAACGCATCCCGATGCGCCTGCTGGTGACCGCCTCTAACGAGCTGCCGGAAGCGGACAGCGGACTGGAAGCGTTATATGACCGCATGCTGATCCGCCTGTGGCTGGACAACGTGCATGAAAAGCATAACTTCCGCAATATGCTTATCCACCAGCAGGATGAAAACGCCAATCCGGTCGACAGCTCGCTGTGCATCACCGATGAAGAGTACCAGCAGTGGCAGACCAGCATCAGCCAGGTCGCGCTGCCGGAACCGGTGTTTGAGCTGATCTACCAACTGCGTCAGCGTCTGGAAGCGCTGCCGGACGCGCCCTACATCTCCGATCGCCGCTGGAAAAAAGCGATTCATCTGTTGCAGGCGTGCGCTTTTTATAGTGGCCGTGAGGCGATCGCGCCGGTGGATCTGATTCTGCTGAAAGATTGTCTGTGGCACGATATGGCGTCGATGACGCTGCTGGAACGGGAGATCGAAAGCCTGATTACCGAGCAGGCGTGGCAGCAGCAGCCGATGCTGATCGCATTGCAGCATATCAAAGCGCGTCATCTTGCCCTGTCGCAACAGCAGAGCCTCGACCGCGCCGTCAGGCTGGAAAAGCACGGCGGCATGTTCAGCCGTAAGCCGCATTATGAACTGCCCGATTCGCTCAGCGCCGAACAGCTGACGCTGATGCTGCAAAAGCCGCTGACGCTGCATGATATGCAGGTGACCCACGTCGTTATCGCGCGCGACACGCTGCAACACTGGCTGCTGAAAGGGGGAGAAGCGCGCGGCAAACTGAACGGCATCGGTTTTGCCCAGACGCTGGATCTGCAAATAGACGCCAACGACTGCCTGACGCTGCGCGACGTTAGTTTACAGTCATCGCGGCTGGCGCTGCCTGGCGAAATCCATCACGAAGCGCTGCCAGCGGAGATCGCCGAAGCGCTGGACGAGCTGGAGGCTCAGCTGCGGGCGCAACGCGCCCTTTTTGCTCAGCATCAACGCTGCCTGTTTATCAGCGACGACTGGCTGGCGCGCATCGAAAACAGCCTACAGGAAGTAGCTGAACAGCTGAAGAAAGCCAGGCAATGATCTCGCTGGAGACAATCAGCACCCTGCTGTCGATCAGCCAGAGTCAGCTGATCGAGGATCTGGCGATCGCCCTGCTCGCCTCGCCACAGCTGGTGCTGTTTTTTGAAAAATTCCCCGGTATGAAGAAGGCGCTGCTGCGCGATATGCCGCGCTGGAAAACTGAAATCGGCGAAAGTCTAAAAACCACCTCGGTGCCGGAAGCGCTGAAACAGGAGTTCCGGCTGTTTCAGCAACATCAGATGCTCGGCCTGACAGCCTTTACGCAGGCGCTGCCAGCGTTGCTGACGCAGCTGGAGAAGCTCTCCTCCCCTTTCGCCGAGCAGGCGCGCATCCTGGCGGGCCACTGTGATGGCCAGCCGCTCAGTCCGGCGCAGCATACGCTATTTCTTCAGCGCTGGCGGCTCAGCCTGACGCTGCAAACCATGACGCTGAACGAACATTTACTGGAGGAGCAGCGGGAAAACCTGCTGGCCGTTTTACAACAGCGCATGGCGCTAAGCGGCCAGCTGGCGCCGGTCCTGTCGGAAAACGACGAGTCCTCCGCCGGACGGCTGTGGGATATGAGCGCGGCGCCGCTACAGCGCGGCGATTACCAGCTGATTGTGGAATATGGCGAGTTTCTGGCCGCGCAGCCGGAGTTGATGAAGCTGGCGCAGCAGCTTGGCCGCAGTCGTGAAGCAAAGTCGGCGCCAGCGGAAGAGGCCCCGCCGGAGGCGTTTCACCAGCTTATCCGCCAGCCGGACAGCGTGCCGGAAGAGGTAAGCGGTCTGCATCAGAGCGAAGATGTGTTGCGCCTTTTACCGGCGGAGCTGGCGACGCTCGGCATCAGCGAACTGGAAGTGGATTTTTACCGCCGTCTGGTAGAAAAGCGCCTGCTTACCTATCGCTTACAGGGAGACGCCTGGCGCGACAAAATCGTGCAGCGGCCGGTAAGCCATCAGCAGCAGCAGGCCTGCCCGCAAGGCCCCTTTATTGTCTGCGTCGATACCTCAGGATCGATGGGCGGCTTTAACGAACGCTGCGCCAAAGCGTTCTGTCTGGCGCTGCTGAAGGTCGCGCTGGCGGAGAAGCGCCGCTGTTACATTATGCTGTTCGCTCACGAGGTGATCGGCTATGAGCTGACGGCCGAAGACGGGATCGCGCAGGCGATCCGTTTTCTCAGCCAGCGGTTCCGGGGCGGCACCGATCTGGCCGCCTGCCTGGAGGCGGTGCTGCTGCGGTTGCAGGATTCCGCATGGCGCGATGCGGATGCGGTGATCGTTTCCGACTTTATCGCCCAGCGACTGCCGGAAAGCATGATCAAAAGCGTTCAACAGCATCAGCACCAGCTACAGCAACGTTTCCATGCCGTCGCTATGTCCGCGCACGGCAAGCCAGGCATCCTGCGCATCTTCAATCATATCTGGCGTTTCGATACCGGCCTGAAGCAACGTCTGCTGCGCCGCTGGAAGCGCTGATCTCCTGCCGTTCCGGGCAGGCGACAGCTTTGCCTTTGCAATCCCTTCCGGCAACGGTAGGATGCCAGTATTCCGCCGGATGCGTTTCTCCCGGCCGGTCATCCCTTCTTCTTTATACTTAGCCAAGTGGAGCGAAACGTGGCAGAAACGCTGCAACTCGATAATCTGGATCGCGGTATCCTTAATGCGCTGCTGAATAACGCACGCACCGCCTACGCTGAACTGGCCAAGCAATTCAACGTCAGCCCCGGCACAATCCATGTGCGGGTGGAGAAAATGCGCCAGGCGGGCATTATTAAAGGCACGCGCGTGGAGATCGATCCGCGTCAGCTGGGCTACGACGTCTGCTGCTTTATCGGCATCATTTTAAAAAGCGCGCGCGACTACCCGGCGGCGCTGGCGAAGCTGGAAGCGCTGGACGAAGTGGTGGAAGCCTGGTATACCACGGGCCACTACAGCATCTTTATTAAAGTGATGTGCCGCTCTATCGATGCGTTGCAGCAGGTGCTTATCAACAAGATCCAGACCATCGACGAAATCCAGTCCACCGAAACGCTGATCTCCCTGCAAAACCCAATCATGCGTACGATCAAGCCCTGATCTGTGCATAATCTTATCCCTGACGTGGCGCCGCGCGGCAAAGGCGGATCCACGTTATTTCCCCCTGTTCATCTTCTGGTTTTCCACAGGTAGATCCCAGCCTAATCACAGCGTACAATGCACGCTCTTGAAGACAGCGCGTTGCAGGATCGCATCATGGCAGATATCACCCTTATTAGCGGCAGCACTCTCGGCAGTGCCGAATATGTAGCAGAACATCTGGCCGACAAGCTGGAAGAAGCGGGCTTATCAACCGAGACGCTGCATGGTCCGACGCTGGATGAACTTTCGTTACAGGGCGTCTGGCTGGTGGTCAGCTCCACGCATGGCGCAGGCGAGCTGCCGGATAACCTTCAGCCTCTTTATGAAGAACTTGCGCAGCAGCGGCCCGATCTTTCCGACCTGCGCTTTGGCGCAATCGGCATCGGCAACCGGGAATACGATCTTTTTTGTGGCGCGATTAAGCAGTTCGACCAGCTACTGACAGCCCTCGGCGCGAAGCGCATCGGCGAAAGACTGGAAATCGACGTGCTGGAACATGAAATCCCGGAAGATCCGGCGGAAGCCTGGCTGGAAAACTGGCGTCCTTTACTGTAGATCGCCCGATCGAGGCTGGGATCACCGCGCTTTTTTCCGTTGATCCCCAGCAGATTTCACTCTTTTTTATCCCTGGATCAACCGCAATCCTGTGGATAACCGTAGTGGAAAGGGTCTGATAACCGGTAGTTATCCCAAGAATAACCCTTGATGCTTTTTTCATCTGTGTATAAGTCGCCATTTCGATCCCAGCTTATACGGATCAGGATCACCGATCATTCACAGCAAACGATCCTCAATAAACTCCTGATCTGTTGAAGAAACCCGGCCTTATCCACAGAAAAGCACGATCCTAATAAGAGATCTAACAAAGAGATCCTTTAAAGAATAAAGATCTTACTTTTAACTACCCGACGATCCCGGCGCTTTCGTCATGCCATGAATTTGAGTAGAATCCACGCCCCAGGGCAACGATCCCTGATCGAACACTAACGAGGTATCTCCCCATGTTTTATCCCGATCCTTTTGACGTCATCGTCATCGGCGGCGGACATGCAGGCACTGAAGCCGCAATGGCCGCCGCCCGCATGGGTCAACAAACGCTGCTGTTAACCCATAACATCGATACGCTGGGACAAATGTCCTGTAATCCGGCGATCGGCGGCATCGGAAAGGGACATCTGGTGAAAGAAGTGGATGCGATGGGCGGCCTGATGGCCAGTGCGATCGATCGCGCCGGCATCCAGTTTAGGATACTAAACGCAAGCAAAGGTCCGGCTGTTCGCGCCACGCGCGCTCAGGCTGACCGTGTGCTTTATCGTCAGGCGATCCGCACCGCGCTGGAAAACCAGCCGAACCTGATGATCTTCCAGCAGGCGGTCGAGGATCTGATCGTCGAAAACGATCGCGTCGTCGGCGCCGTAACGCAGATGGGCCTGAAATTCCGCGCCCGCGCCGTGGTGCTGACGGTCGGCACTTTCCTCGACGGCAAGATTCATATCGGCCTGGATAACTACAGCGGCGGCCGCGCAGGCGATCCGCCTTCTATCCCGTTGGCGCGCCGTCTGCGGGAATTGCCGCTGCGCGTCAGCCGTCTGAAAACCGGCACGCCGCCGCGCATCGACGCCCGCACCATCGATTTCAGCGTGCTGGCGCCGCAGTATGGCGACGACCCGATGCCGGTTTTCTCGTTTATGGGCGACGCGTCGCAGCATCCGCAACAGGTGCCCTGCTACATCACCCATACCAATGAGCAGACGCATGAGGTGATCCGCAATAACCTCGATCGCAGTCCGATGTACGCAGGCGTGATCGAAGGGATCGGTCCGCGCTACTGCCCATCGATCGAAGATAAAGTGATGCGCTTCGCCGATCGCAACGCGCACCAGATCTTCCTTGAGCCTGAAGGCCTGACCAGTAACGAAATTTACCCGAACGGCATTTCCACCAGCCTGCCGTTTGACGTGCAGATGCAGATTGTGCGCTCGATGAAAGGCATGGAAAATGCGAAAATCGTCCGTCCGGGCTACGCCATTGAGTATGACTTCTTCGATCCGCGCGATTTGAAACCGACGCTGGAGAGTAAGTTTATTCAGGGGCTGTTCTTTGCCGGTCAGATCAACGGCACCACCGGCTATGAAGAGGCGGCGGCGCAGGGGATGCTGGCGGGTCTGAACGCCGGACGCCTTTCAGCGGAGAAAGAGACCTGGGCGCCGCGTCGCGATCAGGCTTACCTCGGCGTACTGGTGGACGACCTTTGCACGCTGGGCACCAAAGAGCCCTACCGCATGTTTACCTCGCGTGCCGAATATCGTCTGATGCTGCGCGAAGACAACGCCGATCTGCGTCTGACGGAAACGGCCCGCGAACTGGGTCTGGTCGACGATGCACGCTGGGCGCGCTTTAATCAGAAACTGGAAAGCATTGAGCTGGAGCGTCAGCGCCTGCGCGATATGCACGTTCATCCGAAATCGGCGGATATCGACGTGGTTAACGCCGCGCTGAATACGCCGCTGACCAAAGAGGCGAGCGGAGAAGATCTGCTGCGTCGTCCTGAGATGACCTACGCGCGTCTGATGTCGCTGAAAGGCTTCGGCCCGGCACTGGCCGACGAGCAGGCCGCCGAGCAGGTTGAAATTCAGGTTAAATATGAAGGCTACATTGCGCGTCAGCAGGAAGAGATCGATCGCCAGCAGCGCAATGAAAATACCCTGCTGCCGGTGGATCTTGACTATCGCAACGTTAACGGCCTGTCGAATGAAGTGATCGCCAAGCTTAACGATCATAAACCAACGTCGATCGGCCAGGCGTCGCGTATTTCAGGCATTACGCCTGCCGCTATCTCTATTTTGCTGATTTACCTCAAAAAACAGGGTTTACTGCGTAAAAGCGCCTGATGATAAGGCGGAAATCCGCCCTGTGCCCGCTGCCGGACATGCTTCACGTTCGGTAGCGGGCAGCGCTGAACCTCTTTTCTGCACCGGACGCTGTTTCGCCTTTAGCTACTGGAATATGCCGTGATTAATAAACTCTCTCAGCTGCTCAGCGCAGCCAACATTTCTCTGTCCGATCAGCAAAAGCAACAGCTGGTTGGCTACGTTGAGCTGCTGCATAAGTGGAATAAAGCCTATAATCTCACCTCCGTGCGCGATCCGCAGGAAATGCTGGTGCGCCATATTCTCGACAGCATTGTGGTGAACCCTTATCTGAAAGGGGAGCGCTTTATCGATGTGGGCACCGGTCCGGGTCTGCCGGGCATTCCGCTGGCGATTGTGCGCCCGGAAGCGCATTTCACGTTGCTGGACAGCCTGGGCAAGCGCGTGCGCTTTCTGCGTCAGGTGCAATTCGCGCTGGGTTTAAACAACGTTGAACCCGTGCAGAGCCGCGTAGAGGCGTTTAACGGCGAGCCGCCGTTTGACGGCGTCATTAGCCGCGCCTTCGCCTCGCTGAACGATATGGTGAGCTGGTGTCATCATTTACCAGCGAAAGAAGGACGTTTCTATGCGCTGAAAGGACAGCGTCCTGATGATGAAATCGCCGCATTGCCGCCACAGTTTCGCGTAACCGACGTGATAGCCTTACGCGTTCCGGAGCTGGAAGGGGAACGTCATTTGGTGACGATTCAGACAGTTTGACCTTACCCCCTATGCGGTTATCCTTTTTTGCCACATTTTATCGCGAGTGGGGCGGTTAAAAGTTAGCCGAACGAAACAGTTTTTATCGGTCTCGTTTGTGACAAATATTGTTGCCTGGGGGTTAAAAGTGCGCGATGAAATTATCTGAAACCTTTCGCAATATTTAACCTAGATTTTACAATGATTTATCAGTCCAGTTACTTTAGCGAAGAGCTAAGGGGTGGCGAATAGTCACTTAAGAAAATATATCCGTGTTATCACTCTACGGAAGCAACGATAATTCGATGATTTAAATTTTACCGGGGATGTCAAACCCTCTGTTTTATTGCTCACTACG